>NZ_CANLZC010000021.1 GCF_947495455.1 uncultured Shewanella sp.
CCCGAGCAGTCAAACGAAGACCACAGCGATATGCTAGAAATAAAAAATGCCAATAAGCTTAACTTACTGGCATTAGCTCAGTGAAGCGCTTTTTTTGTTTATAAGATTTTAAATGATTTTTAACATACACTTTATATGTATTGTATTTGGTGTTGAGGGGAATTATGTCTGGTAAAGAAAATACGATAACATTGCGTTTTTTAGCTGAGCCAGCTGATGTCAATTTTGGTGGCAAAGTGCATGGTGGTGCGGTCATGAAATGGATTGACCTTGCGGGTTATGCCTGTGCGGCTGGGTGGAGTGGAAAATATTGTATTACAGCCTATGCAGGTGGGATCCGTTTTGTTAAGCCTATTTATGTGGGAAACATTGTTGAGGTGAGTGCAAGAGTGATTTACACCGGACGAACATCAATGCATTTGAGTATTGAGGTTAAGGCGGGTGATCCTAAAGGCGCTGAACGTCATGAAACGACCAATTGTATTTTGATTATGGTGGCCGTTGATGATGCTGGTTCTCCCACGCCGGTTCCAGTATGGGAACCAAAAACTCAAAAAGAAATTCAAGATAGAGAGTCTGCGCTGAAGTTGATGGAATTAAGAAAACAGTTAACTGATCACATGGCGTCTCATTCTGCTTTATAACAGCATAACAACGTGAGTTCATATGATAAAAAGTCATTATATTGATACAATGACTTTTTGAATGTCTTTTATGCAGGTGTTGCCAATATATGCTCTAATTCCACCTGACTGACTGCATTGAGTGCATCGGTTGTTGCACCAATGAGTGAGACTTTACCTTTTGATGATTCTACCAATACGGCTCGTGTAATATCGGCAAAATCTTGACCATGACGCACCATTGCTGATAAGGCCATTTGCATTGGTAACATCGATGGATTAAAGGCGGCATTCTCAGCATACCGACTAGTGTATTGTTTCCCATCGATGGTTTCTAATATTACGGCGGCGTGATTATGTGTATAAGGGGCATAACTTTTATTGGTATGTGCAAGGGCGGATTGCACGGCAGGATCATCTGTGTCGAGTGAGTGAGGAGTGTGCTGATCAGATAATAGAGGCCGCTTAATATTCAAATCATTAGGGCCAAAAGCATAAGGCAAATAATGGGTTAATGACTGTGGATTTTGCTTAGGAAGGTGAATGGTGATATCTTGACCTTTGACTAGCTCATTCATAAATTGTCGGCAATGGCCACAAGGAGAAGCATTGACTATGATATCGGTAATGTACTTTTCACCTTTGAGCCAAGCATGACTAATCGCACTTTGTTCGGCATGGACTGAGTGAAACAAAGCCTTGCCTTGTAGTTCGATATTCGCCCCCATATAAATGTCACCGCTGGCACCTTTCGCAATAGCGCCGACATAAAATCCACTAATGGTAGGCTTTGATAACGCTGCAGCGATGGGAAGCAGTTGAAGCAGTAATTCCTCTTCGTTTAGCTGCGTGACATCGATAAGTTGCTGCAATTGTTGAGCTGTGATATACCCTGAAAAATCGTCTGTTAACAAGGGTATTAAAGCTTGAGCCAATGGATCTGTTAATGTGTTAATGGGTTCAAGAAATCTATCCTGCATGAACCACTCCTACTGCTATTATTTTTATTGGCAGCCAATAGTAACATAGAAAAAAATAAAGTGTGCAGTGGTTCAGTGCAGATTAATCAAGTTTCATAGAGATTGAAGGTAACGACACAATGCTGAAAGTAGCTTTTGCTTATTTTCGTCACTGGTGGTTTCTTCGATTAAATTTTCTAAATTAATCATGTAAGCAGGATCATTGAGTCTGTCTTGGCAAAAGGTACGCCATTTATCTTGCTCACTTTGATTGAGTGTTTCTGGATAGTTACGGCCGCGGTATCGAAATAACATTTCTTCGAGCCTTTCATCGTCAAAATTCAATGTTAATGCGGCGAGGTTACTCGGTTGTGTATGCCTAATCATTTCCATTTTATCTTTGTCTGCTTTACTGAAAAAGCCACCACTATAAAGTTGTAGATCCGGATCTGTGATGTTTTTGTCATGGGGTAAATCAAATAAAGCGATGAGTTTTTCTCTGATCTCTGGGTGTTGTTTAAGGCGCTTATATTGCTCTCTGGCAAAGGACTTGTCTATGTCTAAGCGCTGTGCATTGTCATCGGTGAGGGTTTTTGCTGGGGCAACAAATGGACATTTATTAATGTGTAATTGTTTCACGCCAATGGGTAATTCATTCTCCGCAAGTTCACTATGCTTGGTATACATACGCTTTTGAATGGCTTCAACGGACAAGTCAATGAGGGGGGTAATATCCATATTAAGATTGATACATATCACCGCGTTTTTATTCGTGCTGTGGTAGGCAACGGGAGCGATAATCGCGGTACAGCCGTTGAGTGCACTGATCTTTGAACTCACATGTATCAAAGGTTTCATTTCCAGTACATCAATATGCTGACTAACTGCTTGTTTGCGTCTTAAACTAAAATAGTAATCAAAGAGTTTAGGTTGAACTTTTTTGATTAACTTAGCAATGGCAATTGTGGCATACACATCCGACATGGCATCATGGGCTTTCTCATGATTTAATTGGTTGGCCTTTGTGAGATCTTCGAGTTTAAAGCTTGGAGAGCCATCTTCTTTTTCAGGCCAAGCAATTCCCTCTGGTCTAAAGGCATAGCATGCTCTGACTAAGTCAATCAGATCCCAACGACTATTACCGTTTTGCCACTCTCTTGCGTAGGGATCAAAAAAGTTGCGATATAAACCATAACGGGTGACTTCGTCATCAAATCGTAAAGAGTTATATCCTACGACACAGGTTTGTGGTTGACAAAATATTTGATTAATTCGAGCCATAAATTCAGCTTCAGGAACGCCTTTTAGGTTTGCTAGTTGAGGCGTGATCCCTGTGATCAAGATGGCTTCCGGTGAAGGAAGGTAATCTTTTGCTTGCTGACAATAAAGGTTAATCGGCTCATCAATAATATTGAAATCCATGTCTGTGCGGATCCCAGCAAATTGTGAGGGGCGATCTTTGGCTGGATTGGCACCAAAGGTTTCATAGTCGTGCCAGAAAAAAGTAGGCTGAATGGCTGATGGCATGTATAGCGTCGCTGCAGTAAATAAGTTGATGAATGTAATGATAACATTAATCCTTACATTCATGCTGTATTCTCTCGTTTCTTAGGTATAAAATGCAACGCAATCTTGCTTTATAGCGAGAGATTATCATTGGATAGGAATCATCATGAAATACCGTTGTCCCTTATGCTGTCATGCATTAGTACTAGAAGATAAAAGCTGGCGCTGTCAAAATAATCATGTATTTGACTGCGCTAAAGAAGGCTATGTGAATTTATTGCCAGTACAAAAAAAGAATTCAAAGGATCCTGGGGATAATAAGCCCATGATTGTTGCTCGCAGAGAATTTTTAAATAAAGGGTACTATCAAGCGTTAAGTGATCGAGTCAATGCGTTGGCCGTTCAATTTTCACCGAATATGACATCGGTTTTAGACATTGGATGTGGGGAAGGTTATTACAGTCATCGTTTATTGAAAGCGATATCAGATGTTCAAGAAACAGAAGCCCCTTTGTCATTTAATGGGGTCGATATTTCAAAATCAGCGTTGAAGTTTGCATCAAAACGTTATTCTGATATAGATTTTAGTGTTGCAAGTGCGTTTGAAATGCCTTTTTTTGATAACAGTTTTGATTTTATGTTAAGGATTTATGCGCCTTCTCTTGATGAGGAATTGAAGCGGGTAATGAAGCAAGAGGGAGTGTTATTGACTGTATCAGCCGGTCCTCAACATCATTTTGAGCTAAAGGAGCTCATTTACGATGAACCTGAGTTACATACCGATGAGCAAAGTGTGATTGAAGGCTTTGATTTACTCCATAATGAGAGACTTAGGTGGGTATTAAAAATGGATAATGAAGTCGATATTACTCATTTTTTGAATATGACACCTTATGCTTGGAAATTAACGGATGAACAAAAGTATGATTTAGCTCATCGAGGTTTAAGCTGCCAGCTTGATTTTAAAATTGAGTTATTTAAAGCCGTTTAGCCAGCGAAATGTAGATTGTTTTGATGGAAGTACAAAAGATTATTTTTTATATCAAAAACTGAATATTTTATTTTGACTGTTTAACTGTGATAAGGTTCGTTTAATTTATTGTTAACATTGGTTTTTTTAGTGAAAAACTCGGTTTTAACCTTTAATTCTATTTTAAATGTGCTGAAATTAAGAGCAACTGACCGAAATGTAAGTGAAAATATCTGTTCATATGTTTTTATTGTTTGTTGACTTATCCTGTGAATAGGTTATAGTTATTTCAGCTTGAAAGTTGGGCTTATTTATGTGTGTTTCAATACGACCTGTTCGTCCTGTCAACATTAAGTAAACCGGCATTTTCCAGCGTTACCGCCGTTAAGGCTTTAATTTATACATACAGGATTTAATATCATGCAAACTACTGGTGTCGTTAAGTGGTTCAACTCTGATAAAGGTTTCGGATTCATCGAGCAAGAATCAGGCCCAGATGTATTTGTACACTTCCGTGCAATCAACTCAGACGGTTTCAAAACTCTTGACGAAGGTCAAAAAGTTTCTTTCACCGTTACTCAAGGCCAAAAAGGCCCTCAAGCTGAAAACGTTACTGTCATTTAAGTTTGAAAATCTACTTGGTTAATTCAAACTTAACTAAGTAAACAAAAAATTCATAAGGGCTGTGTTTAACACGGCTCTTTTTTCTTTTCTATTTTTATCTTTTCTTTTTCTCCTTCGAAGCATTGACTCAATTTATCCCTTTTTGTGTTTTTTTAGACTTGTCGTCGATGTTAGTAATAAGTGTCTAATATAGCGTTGTAGCAAGATGCAGCTTTATCGTTAGAGCATTCCATTTGTTTTAGTGTGCAAGATTGCTAATTTACTTAGTTTATTACATTATTGGATATTGAAAGAAATCATTATATCTGTATGAGAAAGCAAGCTGGCTGTGTATGGTAATGAAAGAGTGATATTAGAAGATCCCCAATCTATCAGAATGTGGTGATTAGATTGGGGATCCATTTCGAGCGTCATACTTTTTGATAATGATTAAGGCAATTTAATTGTTTTCAATTCGCTTTTTGAAACTCTCTTTTGTAGCTTCATCGGCTTGACTATACCAAAAATCAAGCATTTGCCCCACGTTAACTTGATTATTCACAGGCGAAGCGTCATTGGATGATGTTGATGGCGTTTGTGCCGGGATAGAAGCTGTATCGATATTGAGTGAACTCAATGCAGCAGCTTGGTTAGTTTTATTGTAGGCGGCGATTTCAGCCTCATAATCTCGACCAAATTGTAATCCTTTTTTCATCAGTTTATCTTGTTTAAAAGGCACCGCTTTACCTTTCTTATCTGTGAGTGTGAGTGTCGGTTTGTGGTTAAACTTTTGGGCCGCATTCATGGTACGTAAATTGGGAAGGCTTAAAGAATATGATGTGTTGAAACCTTTAAATGTCATAATGATGACATCTGAGTCAAATGAGCTTTCTTGATCTTGTTGATAAAAATTACCTTGGTAACGAAAAGCAATTTGGTTAATGCCGTTTGGCAGCTTTATTTTTTCATTTCCAGAGGCATCCTTTCCGTTGACTAAAACGAGTTCGGCATTATAAGGCATCTTAAGAGTGATATCAGCTAAAGCGGGAAAACCAACACTGAGGGTTATAAGGGCAGCAAGCAAAGGCATTTTTTTCATAATATATCCAGTGAATGATTAGGGCCTGTTTATCTTTGGTGGTTAAATTATGTCCGAGATAAACGTGTTTTAATCGCGACGGGAGGAATGACGCCTAGTGAACTACGCAAATTTCTCCCAACAAAGAGTAAAACACGTTTAGCCGGATCCTACGGACAGCGTTTGTGGCTCCTTTCTACGGCGTTATCGTTTGTTTATGTAGAATAACTACACCACACAAGCTCTACCTTGTATAAAGAACCCACAAACTGCTGCAGAAATCATCACTAAAGATAAACAGGCCCTAAAAAGTTTAATTAAAATTAATTTTTTAGCATAACATTGGCCATTTCATCTGAATACGGAAAAATGTCTACTTTTCACCTTTTTAATCCTGTAATGCTTGTTGAAAGCCTTAATGCATGCTTTTTGTTTTTTTAGTGTAACTTTTGGTGTTTTATTGTTTATTTTGTTGTGGTTGTTGTTTTCTGTGGTTGCAAAAAAAATGCGAAATAGAGGGGGGTTAATAAATTTGAGTGCTTGTGATTTGTTGCTTTTATTTGTTTGCGGATAAACAAGGGCTTTGATGTCATGATTCAACTACAATAGACATAATATTTGTTCATTTGGAAAGATTAGCTCTATGCAAGGCTTGCTAATAGGGTAAAATGATAGAAGTTTTTGAGTATTTGCATTTTTATAAAAAGTGGTCTTGGGGGAAATATGATAACAGCCTATGTCTATGAAGATCGTCATTTAACGATCAGTGAATTAAACATACTGGATACTATTCCTCCTGGTACCATTTGGTTAGATCTGTACAAACCCGATGACGAAGAGCGTATTTGGCTTAGCGGTTTTTCTGTAGAAGAAGTGCCAGATGAAGAGGATATTAATGAAATTGAAGCCTCCGCTCGTTTTTATCAAAATAAAGATGGCTTACATATCAATTCATTATTTCCACAGCGTGCTGGACAGGATGTCAGAGGCGTTAACGTGTCCTTTAATTTGAGAGATAATTTTCTCTTGACGATACGAGAAGAAGAAGTTGGCTTAATTCGCTTATTACGAAACTATTTACGCTTAGGCCGAATAGAAGTGGCGACGCCTCAAGGGCTTTTTTTGGAGTTATTTAATTTAAAAGTCGATTACCTTTCTGATTTAATAGAAGATGTTTATACTGTATTAGAGAATGTGAGTGAAGAGGTCTTTAAAAATGAAGAATTGGATGATGTGTTTAAACTCATTACTCGCCAAGAAGATTCAAATGGAAAGATACGGTTAAGTTTATTGGATACTCAGCGTTCATTGCGCTATATGCAAAGGTACTATCGTGGTCAGTTATCAGATCATGAGCTAAAAGACTTACGGGAAATGCTATCAGATATCGAGTCTTTAATGCCTCATAGTCAGTTTATTTTCGATAAATTAAATTTTTTATTGGATGCTGCTATGGGCTTTAGTGGATTACAGCAAAATAGGATCATTAAGATTTTTTCCGTTGCAGCAGTGATTTTTCTACCTCCAACGGTTATTGCCAGTGGTTACGGAATGAATTTTGATAATATGCCAGAGCTACATTGGTCTTTTGGATATCCTATGGCAGTCATGATGATGGTTGGTAGTGCAGCTGGAACTTATTTCTTTTTTAAGCGTAAAGGCTGGCTATAAAAATTACAGATTTTATATCGATTTTAATTTCATTACGCAAGCCGGTAAGTTGTTTGTGCCAGCTTGCTCGATGACTGCCGACAAATAGTTGAGCTTTTCTGTTAGAATAGTCATAGCCAGATAGCTTCTGTCACGGCTATTGTGGCAGCGATTGAGTCTTAGCATTAAATTATGTTGAATACACATGAGTCGGTGTTGGTGGTATTGAGGTGCTGTTGCTATGGTTTTTTGAGTGACTTGCTCTTGCAATTGATTTAACGCTTCTGGATCGTGCTTGGCTAACCATTTTAATTCATCAAAAGGGGGTAAAGGCTCCATTTTATCTCCTCATTCGTTTATGATTAACCTAAGTCTACCTTAATCTACCTTAATCTACCTTAATCTACCTTAGTCTAGTTTTATATTTTTATCGAGTTAGCTTAAGTATTTATACATTTACTTTATAAACACATAGCTTTTACAATGAAACAATTTCAATTGTTTTGAGTGTAGGGCGTTTATGGATTTTATTGAAGTATATGAAAATGCGATTCCGAAGAGCTTGTGTGATGAGTTAATCGCCACTTTGGAGCAACATGAAGGGACGGTTCAAGGTCGAACAGGCCATGGTGTCGATTTGAATAAGAAAGACAGTTTAGATTTAACCTTAGACAGTTTTTCAGATTTAAGTGAGTTGAGAAATACATTATTAACCTATGCATTGAAACCTATTACACAATATTTTGACCAATATTCTATGGCTTTGATGGGAGCTGTCGCAGTGAATGTTGCGGATGATCAAGGTGGCTCTGTGACGTTAACGCCAGATAATTATCATCAATTTGGAAGGCCAAGGGCACAGGCATTAGTTAAGTATTTATATAGAAGCGGCTCCATCAATATACAAAAATACGAAAAAAATAAAGGGGGGTACCCTCATTGGCATTCAGAGCAATTTCCTCAATTAAATCACAATGAAGCTCTGCACCGAGTCGTGCTTTACATGTTTTACCTAAATGATGTTGAAGACGGTGGAGAAACAGAGTTTTTCTATCAAAATAAGAAAATAACGCCAAAAAAAGGGACTATGGTTATCGCTCCAGCCAGTTTTACACATAGTCACCGTGGTATCACACCCAAAAGTAATGATAAGTACATTGCCACATCATGGGTGATGTTTAATCGTGCTGAGCAATTATATGCGCCAATAAAGTAAACTGTGATTAATGGCGTTGAATTTTATGTAGCAGGATTTAAGTGTGTCTTTGCTTTTTTAAGTCGGGCTATAGGCTTAAATGATAGATTTTAAGCCTATGCATCAATATGCGGCATTATACAGGAATGGATATTCTGAAGCAGGCACCTTCTAGTGTTGATGTTTCAATGGAGAGCTGGCCACCGTAACTGGTGATAATTTCGTGGCACACAGCCAGTCCTATTCCTTGACCTGCTTGTTGCGTATCGGCCCTAACGCCGCGCTGGATAATTTTCTGGCGAATATTTTCATCAACACCTGGGCCATCATCTTCAACGACTAATTCAAATTGTCCTGCATCATTAAAGTATGAAGAAACAGAGACGCGGCTAATACATAATTTAAATGCATTTTCCATCAGGTTTCCACAAAGTTCCATCAAATCACCTTTATCACCAGGAAAGACATGATCGCTGCTAATGCTTGCCTCGAACTGTACGCGTTTATCTTTGTACACCTTAAATAACATCTGCGAGAGTTGTTCAACAAGTGGGGCAATATGAGTTTGCTCTTGTTTTAGCCCCTTACGCCCTAACATGGCTCTTCTTAGTTGGTATTTAACTAATTGATCCATCTGACTGACCTGTTCCATGATTTTTTCACCCACATGGTTTCTATCCAATGATTTATCATCAGTGATTGCATGCACTGCGGCCAAGCGAGTTTTCAGGCTATGGGCAAGGTCGTTCATGGCATTTTGATATCTTTCTTGTTGTGCGCTGGATTGTTGTAGTAATTGGTTAAGCGCTTGAGTTACGCCCTCTAGCTCAACGGGGTAACCATCAGACAGTGATTTAGACTTACCACTATTAATGGAGTGTAATTCATTTCGTAGTCGAACTAAGGGACTCATTCCCCAGTAAGCTGCGCTAATGAGTAATACCAACGCTAGGGCCAGTACCATGGCTAATCGTAAATAGGTTCTACGGCTAAATTGGGCGTATTCTTGCTCGAGTTTTTGAGCATCTTTCATGACAAGAAGATTATAATGACCACCGGCTAAATTAAAGGTTAATAAATACACAAAGTAACCTTTTGAATCGGCTAACGTCAGGTAATAAGGGGGAGATTCATGTCGAATATTATTAAAACGTTCGCAGGTATCAAAAAGACCTCTATCAACGGCGAGGGAGGAAGTCCAGACTTGCTTAAAGTTATCATCACAACTTGCAATAATATATTTTTCAGGGGTGACGCTATTGTTTCGCCAAGCACTGGTATCAGGAATGAGGTTATGCTCTCTCAGTTCAGCCGCGACTTTCGGTATTTCTGAAATCAGTTTTGCTGTTTCTTCATTGTAATTGTTTTGCGCGTGTAAAATATTCGTTAACCAAGCCAGAGCAAAACCAACTAATGCAATGATGGACAGTGAGGTGAGAAACATCCGTGTGAGCAGACGTTTCTTAAAGAGGGAGCTTAACTGCATGGTAAGTTAAATTTATAGCCTTGCCCTCGAATGGTGGCGATAGGGTTTTCAATGCCTTCTTTGGACAGTTTTTTGCGTAAGCGGCTGACCATGACTTCAATAGTGTTAGGATCACCTTCTTTATCGGCATAAATCACATCGAGTAATCGTTGTTTTGCGACGACTTCATGACAGTGGCGCATTAAATACTCTAAAATCTGGTATTCAAACGCAGTGACTTCCATCGGGATCCCATTTAGACTGAGTTGTTTCGCCGCTAAATCCAATGCTAAAGGGCCACTGTTAATAACGGGTTTGACAAAGCCAGCACTGCGCCGAACTAATGCATCTAATCTTGCTACAAGCTCTTCTTTTTGAAAAGGTTTAACTAAATAATCATCAGCCCCTGCATTTAAACCTTCGACTTTATCTTGCCAGTTTACTCGTGCAGTAAGAATTAATATCGGTGCTTTTAATTCATTATCGCGCAATTTTTGAATTAAACTGATCCCATCTTCATCAGGTAAACCTAAATCTATGATAGCCACATCAATAGGATAATTAGTGGCTTGATAAAAGCCTTCTTTGGCTGTGGGAGCGGTTTGTACTTGGTTTCCTAGCTCACTCAATTGAACTTGTAAGTGGTGGGATAGGATGGGATCATCCTCAACAACCAAAATCCTCATAATTTTGCGTCCTCAAAGGGCTTTGATATCGACAAATATGTAAAAATGAGTATTTTACATATTTGTGATTTGATTTTTATTTATGTTCATCACTCAGTATAAACCAAGTTTTATGAGTATAAACTTAACCGTGGCTGAATTTAAATGAATCGTTAACTCCTTCATTATACCTAAGTACCTAGAAGATGCGAACCATTGATGCTGTAACAGTTAATAATGGAGAAAGGTCATTGGTGATGCTGGGAAAGTGCGTTGATGAAAGAATGACTCAGTGGAAGAAGATAGTCTCGCCTGATAGAAACGAAAGAGGAAAAATTCACTTATGACTAGGTTTATAGTAACTTTTTAGTTAAAATATAGTAAATTAAAAAGTATTTTTTTTGAGTTTTAGATGGTCTTTTTAAAAAAATTCAATATCTTGTTATTGTTTTTGATGATCCCTAAGGTTTTTGCGGCTGAACTATTTATGACTGCAATTCCTAATGATGATAAGAATATTCTTGAATATCGTTTTAACCAAGTTGCTGATTATTTAACCGGAGTTTTAGCGGTCGAGGTGATCTATACGCCAGTTAACTCTTATGTTGAGGCGGTTGATCTTTTTAAAGAAGATCAAGTGCAACTGGCATGGTTTGGAGGATTATCAGGT
Organism: uncultured Shewanella sp.; assembly: GCF_947495455.1. Classification (GTDB taxonomy): domain Bacteria; phylum Pseudomonadota; class Gammaproteobacteria; order Enterobacterales; family Shewanellaceae; genus Shewanella. The sequence continues at coordinate 11,385 of NZ_CANLZC010000021.1, forward strand.
GTGCAAGCAAGAAGGGCTGTTCCAGGTTCTGAGGCCATAGCTCAAGGTTTGGACGATCAATTTTTTCGCAGTTATTTTATTGCGAATGCCTCTGCAGATATTTTACCTTCGAAAAGTTTTCCTAATTTAAATGGTTTTACTTTTACTTTTGGTTCACCTGACTCGACTTCGGGTCGTTTAATGCCTCAGTTTTTTATTGAACGTAATCTAGGTAAAGCTCCTCATGATGTTTTTCGTCGAGTGGGTTTTACGAAAAATCATTTAGAAACCATTGAAAAAGTCCAATCGGGTCTTTATCAAGTGGGTGCAGTGGATTATAAAGTGTGGGAGCGAGCCGTTTCAAACGGTATCGTGGATTTTGAAAAAGTATCGGTGATATGGGAAAGTCCCTCTTTTCCTGATACACAGTGGACTGTAAGAGCTGATGTTGATCAGCAGTTTGGTCTAGGGTTTAAGCAAAAACTTCAGCAGGCATTATTAAACATGCGTAGTTCTGAGTCAGAATCAAGATTATTATATGTGCCAGTCGAGGATCATGATTATCAACCTATTGAAGATGTGGCTCGTGCGATAGGCCTTATTGACTAAGGGAGCACAAAGATCGGCCTCGACGTGTTGCTCCCAAAAACGCTGGTAGTGCTAATTCATTAGTGCATCAGCTTATGTCCTGAATGTATATCTTCGCCCTGAATATATATCTTCGATAAAGACTATGAATAGCAATGCAAAGTTGACCCATTTTTATTTTGTGGTTTCTAATTGTCCGAAGGTAACCATTTGTTGTGACTCAAGCCATAATGGATATTTTTTCATAATACTAAGAAACAGTTCACTTTCTATATGATTATATAGCCATTGTCGAGTTTTAGGGTAAGGGGCTTGATTAAACCAGTCGATATCGACGTGAGCAAATTGGCGGACAAAAGGATAAATGGCATAATCAACCAATGAAGGAGTATCGCTTAATAGTTGTTTGTTCGTTTTCAGTTTATTTTCTAGCGTTAAAATAAATGCTTCTGCTTGCTTTCTATAGTGTATGGCTGAATATTCAGGGTAACGATCAGCATATTTATACTTATCTAGCCAAGATTTGAATGTCGTATCATTTTGCTTAATTAATGCCAATGTCAATTGAGTTTGTTGTTGATTGATGGGCAAGACGTGGTTGGGATCAGATTGCTCCAAAGCCCACATCATAATGTCTAAGCTTTCATCAATCACTTGATTGTTCGGTAAAATTAATACGGGGACAGTACCTTTTGGTGACGCTTTAAGCATAGACTCAGGCTTATTTTTGAGAATGATTTCTTTAAGAAGAACAGACTGGTGACTTAACAAAATACCTAAACGTGCTCGCATGGCATAGGGACAGCGTCTAAAAGAGTAAAGGATGGGGAGCGGCATAAAAAATTGTCATTGGTATAAGATAAAGAGCAGTTTACTGTGAAATAGGTCTGTTTGACATTAGATTCTTTATATTTCAATGGGCGAGACTGTTTATTTTGGTGGAATTAAGGTAGTATTTACCGCGATTTTTTTAGGGTTATTTATGTTTTACGCACTGGAAATGAAGTTCCAGCGAGCTGTTAAAGAGGTTGATATGTTTGTTGTTTGTGCCATGTATAAATTTGTTGCGTTACCGAATTTTGAAGCAATCCAAAAACCTTTATTGGGTTTGATGGAGGAGGTTGAAATTAAAGGAACCTTGTTATTAGCAAGCGAAGGGATCAATGGTACTGTTGCGGGAAGCCAAGAGGCCATAGATAAGTTACTTGCTTGGCTGGATACTCAACCCGGACTCGATAATATTGTCTATAAGTTATCCTTTGATGATGAAATGCCTTTTTACCGCACCAAAGTTAAATTGAAAAAAGAAATTGTGACTATGGGAGTGGAAGGTATTGATCCCAATAAAGTCGTGGGCACTTATGTTAAACCTAAAGATTGGAATCAATTGATTTCAGATCCTGATGTACTCTTAGTGGATACACGTAATGATTATGAAGTCCAGATTGGCACCTTCAAGCATGCGGTTGATCCAAAAACCACCACTTTTCGAGAATTCCCTGAGTATGTTCAAGAAAACCTTGATCCTGAGAAACACAAGAAAGTGGCTATGTTTTGTACTGGTGGGATCCGTTGTGAAAAATCGACAGCTTATTTAAAAGAACAAGGCTTTGATGAAGTTTATCATCTTGAAGGTGGTATTTTAAAATATCTTGAAGAAGTGAAGCCAGAAGAGAGCCTCTGGGAAGGCGAATGTTTTGTGTTTGATAATCGTGTTGCTGTTAATCATAATCTAGAAAAAGGGCAATATGATCAATGTAATGCTTGTCGAATGCCTATTACAGCCGAAGAGAAAGCATCCAGTGAATACGTTCAAGGAGTGAGTTGCCCACATTGTATTGATAAGATATCAGATAAACAGCGTCAACGTTTTATTGAACGAGAGCGTCAAATGCAATTGGCTCAGCAACGGGGTGAGGCTCATATTGGCAGTGATGTGAAGCAAGTAATTGAGCAACGTAGGCAGAAAAAAATTCAGCTTAAACAATCACAAAATGAGACAACTGATTAATATTGGTTTGAATTAAAGGCAAAACATAGATTAAACGCTCATGATCAAGTGAGCGTTTTTTTATGTCAAATTGAATCTATTCATCTTGTTCCATTTTATTCATAGTGTTTGTGCAGCGCTCTAGTGATTATACAAAAGCATATCGCTGGGATGCCAACCAACTTATTTCCCTTCACAGTAAATAGTGTCGAAAAAGAAAGGAAACTTCATAGACTATTTTATTAGCCAATACTAATGAAATGATCTGAATATTCCACTTCAACATAAAATAGATTTAGCGCTGTAAATTAATAAATTAGTCTAGAACTCTCCTGCCATTATTCCAATATTTGTTTTTTATGATATTTCGATTTTGCTTTATGTTTCTATCATGAGTTGAATGTGAATGAATCGATTATTCAAAGTATCAGATTAAACTTTCAAATAATGAAAATCAAAAGGACACACAAAGTGACATATCGACAAATTGGAGCGTTAGTCTGTTTCTATTCTTTTATTGTTTTTTTTCAACCATTGAGCTGGAGTTATGACAGTAATTATGTCATTGGTCGTGGCATCCATGATATTACTGGGCCCGCTGCAGAGGTGGGGTTAATGGGCTATGCCAATATCGAACAGAAAAGCAGTGGCATTCATACTCGGCAATGGGCTCGAGCTTTTATTATTGTCGATGAAATAAGTGAGCAACGTGTTGTGTTTGTGAACGTGGATGCTGGAGCGGTATTTCAGGCTGTGACACAAGGTGTGATGGCGGCATTAGAAACAAAGTTTGGTGGTCTTTATACCAATGAGAATGTGATCTTGAGTGCCACCCATACCCATTCAGCAGTAGGTGGGCAGTCACATTACACACTTTATGATATTACGATTTTAGGCTTTATTGAACAGGCGTATTTAGCACAGGTGGAAGGCATTGTTGCAGCGATAGAAAAAGCCCATAATGACCTGAAACCAGGTTATATTCTCATCAATAAAGGGAATTTATACAACGCCAGTTATAATCGTTCATTAGACGCTTATCAAAATAATCCCTTTTTGGAACGCTTGAACTATGCAAGCGTCATTCAACCCGAAATGACGGTGTTGAAATTGATACATCAGGAGGAGGAACTTGAACCGCACGAAATTGGCATGATTAATTGGTTTGCGACTCATCCCAATGCAATGGGTAGAGAGCTAACTGTACTCAGTTCAGATAACAAAGGCTATGCAGCCTATTTGTTTGAGAAAAAATTAAAAAACAGCGATTATCAAAGCCATGAGAGTTTTGTCGCCGCTTTTGCTATTAGTAACGCCGGTGATATGTCACCTAATTTGCATTCAGATGAGCAAGGGAGAGGACCCACCACAGATAGATTGGAAAATGTAAAGATAATGGGTGAGCGCCAATACCAAAGAGCATTGACCTTATATGAGAATGCAACAGAGCAATTAGTCGGTTCTATTGAATATCAGCAACAATTTGTTGATCTCTCTAATACAAGAGTATCGGCAGATTTTACGGGAATAGACGTGAAACAAACCTGTATTGCAGCATTAGGTGAGTCTTTTGCAGCAGGGACGGAAGATGGTCGTGGCCCGAGTTTTTTTGAAGAAGGGAGCACCGAGGCTAGCCCTTTCTTTCAGTTTGTCAGTGGTATGATTGTTGAGCCTACTGAAGAAGATATTGCTTGTCACGAGAATAAAGCCTTATTACTGGCCGTGGGTAAAACAACCCCTTACCCTTGGTCTCCAGAAGTACTCCCTTTGTCATTGCAAAAAATAGGGCAATTGGCCATTATGGCTGTGCCTGCTGAGTTTACGGTTATGGCCGGTAGACGTTTGATGAGAACAGTAGAAAATGTATTGGGTGAGCAGTTGCGATACACTGTCATCGCGGGGCTTGCCAATGCATATAGTGGTTACGTATCAACAAAGGAAGAATATGATCTGCAGCATTATGAGGGGGGCTCTACTCACTTTGGTCCTTGGACGTTAGCGGCATATCAACAGTCTTTTTATCAATTAGCCGAACGTATGTTACCGCTTGGTGGATCACCGAAGAAGGTTCTAATGCCGATCCCCTTTCCTGAAATAGAGCCTATACCGAGAGATTTAACCGGAGAAACCATTAATTTTCAGACGGGAGTGGTTCACGACCAAGCCCCTCTTTTTAAAAACATCGGTGATACTGTGGATGATGTACAAGATATGTATCAAAAAGGTGAACAAGTAATCGCACGTTTTTGGTCTGGGCATCCAAAGAATAATTTACGTACTCAAAGTACCTTCATGGAAGTGCAATTTTGGGCGCGAGATCATTGGCAAGTGATTGCAACGGATAATGATTGGAATACCTTCTATGAATGGCGGCGTATTGATGGGTTTTGGGGCACCTCTCAGGCGACACTGACGTGGAATATTCCAAGTGATATTGCAAGTGGTTATTACCGTTTAGTGCATATGGGTGATGAAAAAAAGCCAGTGACTGGGGAAGTAAAAGCTTACAGTGGCAGTAGTCGCGTGTTTTTTGTGAATTGATCTCTTTCACTTTTCTGAGAGTATTAAGTTACCGTCAGTATTTTTAGCTCATGCTGAGTTTTGTATAAATTAATTATAAGATCAATATAATCAGTTTGTTAAGTTATTTTGTACCATGTTGTAAGATGAGTGTTACATAGTGTTATTATGAATAAGGGAAAGCAATGAAATTAAAAAGGGTTAAATTAACACGATTAATGAGTGCTAGCATCATAATGTTATTATTATCAGCTTGTTTTGGTGATAGTGATGACACAGAACAACATTCTCAGGATGACAATTCTTATGCTTATACTCCACAAGATATCCATGAAGCATATAATTTAAATGCCTTTTATGATCTTGGTTTTTATGGCAAAGGGAAAGTGATCGTTCTTATTGATGCTTATGGTAGTCAAACTGCCGAGGCAGATTTAGATGTGTTTCATGACACTTATTTTTCAGACTTTGACGAACCTGATTTTAAACAAATCTTTCCCGATAATGTGTCCCCTGATTATGATGATGATGTGGCCGATTTTTGGGCTGAAGAGACGTCTTTAGACATTCAATGGTCATATGCGATCGCGCCGAACGCAACGATTCATGTTGTTGTTGCTCAAAGTGAAGCGCCAACAGATTACTTAAGCGCTTTGGAATACATTATTGAAAATTACTCTTCAGGCACAGTAGTATCGATGAGTTTCTCTTTACCTGAAGAGGATCTAGGAGAGATAGCAATAAACGATATAGAGACTCAATTTGAGAAAGGTATTGAGAAAGGGTTGACTTTTTTTGCCAGTTCGGGTGATTTAGGCTCTACAAATCAGCAGACTGAATCGACTCAAGACAATCAACCTTCAGTGAATTACCCCGCAAGTAGTGTGTATGTTACAGCTGTGGGGGGCACTTTTTTACAATATGGCTGGACTTGGACACCAACAAGTGATGAGCCATATTTAGATTATGATTCGAGTACTGGAGAAGGAACGGTAAAAAATCCAGATTACTTTTCTTATTCGAGACATCTTTTCGTTAAACGTCGAGTTGAAGCTATGTGGAATGAAGCATGGATCCCGTCTGCGACAGGAGGGGGCGTGAGTGAATATATCCCAATGCCTGAATGGCAAAGTGATAATGCTTTTGTGAATGAAGTCATCACTAATAATGAAAATGGTCTAGCAGCCATGAGGGGGATCCCGGATTTATCTTGGAGTGCTGCTAAGTTTGGTGGGGTGTATATTTATGTTAATGGAACATGGATGGTTGTTGGGGGAACCAGTGCCTCATCACCGCAAACAGCTGGATTCATGAGCTTAGTGAATGAATATTTATCTAATCAAGGGTTAGATAATATGGGTTACCTCAATCAGTGGCTTTATCAAATGAGTGATGTCGATAATAATGACAGTGGAGAAAGTGCTTTTAATGATATTAAACCTCTTACATTTGGTACCGATATTGCTGCCGGAGAGCTGAGCAATAATGTGTTATTTGAATTTAACAGTGATGGCTCTGTTAGCCCTGGCAGCACACTGGGTTATTCAGTGGCTGATGGGTGGGATTTAACCACGGGTTTTGGCTCTCCAAATAGCATTTATTTTGCTGAGGCCTTGGCTACGCTGATGTCGGAGAGCGATTAGTTCGAACATTAATGATAATGATGAGGTTATTTTTTCGTTTTTATTTTCCGTGTGTCGAATCAAGTCAGCGGGTATTGAATGGCATTCTTTGATTTGAGGACGATGGAAAGAAACAAGGACAGTTGAAAAAATGAGTATTGTAGAGAGTGTGACAGCGGATTAGCTTATTACTGTATGAATGCAGTTCTGACCTTACCCTTTATTTGGGATCACCATTGCTGTTAAGGAAGCCTTATTATTGTCAGCCATTATTGTTTTTGTCACTTTTCTTAAGAATTTCTCTGTGCGTCGCTTATTTAATGTTATTTATACTCATCAAAAAAACGTCATTAGCGAATACAACATCACTATATTGAGAGACGTTGGCTGTATTGTTTAGGCGTACAGCCTGCATATTGTTTGAATAAAATGATAAAGGGGGTCGTTTGGCTGTAACCTAAGGTCAATGCAATATCTTTAATCGAGAGGCCTTTTTTGAGTAAATAAATGGCTTCAATAAATTTTCGTCTCTGTCGCCACTCGGTGAAGCTTAGGCCTAATTCATTCTGAAAATGTCTTGCGAGCGTGCGTTCTGTCGTGTGAATTTTTTTAGCCCATTGAGATAAAGAGGTGGGATCATGGGGCTGGTGTTCTAACGTCATTAAAATAGGAGAGAGCAGGCGATCGTCTGTGGTGGGTAAAAAGGCGGATGTACAACTGGCTTGTGAGAGTTGATCTAAGATCACTTGCACTAAACGTTTATCGGGGGCAGAGGAAGCGATTGTCATTTTTCGAAGATGGAAGTCATCCATAATGCTCAATAAAATAGGACTTAGTTCGAGTAAACAGACATAGTTAGGCATGTTCATGACATTGGGCATAATATTGATAGAGTAATATTGCATTTTTTTGCGCATATAACTTTCATGCGCAATGTTATTGGGGACCCAAATACCGTATTGAGACGGTGCGACGAATTGTTTTTCTTGAGTATAAATTTCAATAACGCCAGTGTGCACGATTTGTAATTGTCCCCATTGATGACTGTGCATGGGAGTAATGGCATCAGGAAGAAAATTTTCATAACTGAAAAAAACATCACTTAAGGGAGTGTCGCTAAATTTTGTCGGGTAGATATTGGCCATATTGGTGTCTTTTCTTCAGGAATTAAGTGGATCTGTCCGATCTGCAAGTTTAACTGTCTGCTAAGCAATATAACCTATAAATAGGACATGAGAAAATAATACCTTCAAAGTGAAGTTGATTATTATTTGAGGTGGTATGTCTTATTTTTTCCCTGTGGTAGCCGTGTTGATATGGTCAATCAATGCACTCGTTAATAAATTATCCTTTGGTGTGATCCCCGCTGAGACCATTGCCTTTTATCGTTGGTTTTTTGCCGTATTGATTTTAAGCCCATTTTTAATGAAATCAGTGTGGAAGCAAAGAGTGAATATTAAAGCGAATCTTGGCAAGCTGGCTTTCTTATCTTTGCTAGGCATGGTGCTATACCAATCACTGGCTTATTTTGCCGCGTCAACGACAACGGCGACAAACATTGGTCTTATCACATCCCTGGTTCCATTAATGAGCCTTTTACTTGCACCTATGTTACTGAATAAGGCGTTATCCAAGTGGGCTTTGTTAGGTGCCAGTCTCTCTTTAATTGGCTTATTTATTATGTTGAGTCAAGGCAATGTGCATCAATTTATACAGCAAGGTATTAATCAAGGTGACGGTTTATTGCTGATTGCTGCTTTTTCCTATGGGCTCTATAACGTCATGATAAAGCGTTGGGATATGGGGTTATCGGTTTGGGTCTCTTTGTATATGCAAGGAATATTTGCCATTATCTGGTTATTGCCCAGTCTTTTGGTGGCCCCGAGCGCCACTATTAGTTTGGCGGCATTGCCTTTAGTCACTTTTGCTGCATTAGCGGCGTCTATTATTGCCCCTTGGGCGTGGATTAAAGGGATCGGTCTTTTGGGCGCTGAGCGGACGGCTATTTTCATGAATTTATTGCCTGTGATGACGGCGACTGCTGCGAGTCAATGGCTAAATGAACAGTTAACGATTTATCATTATGTGGGGGGGGGATTGGCACTACTAGGAGTGAGTGTGTCGCAAATCACCAAAATGCCATTTTTAAAATCAAAGAAATTACCTTTGAATGCTTCATCGTTATAAATGTTCACCTTTTTATCACAGCATAATGAAGTCAATTAGCTCTGGCTAATGAATGTGCGTTCGTTGGATGTCTTCGGTATATTGGCAGCAAGGTGTTTCATTGCTGTGGTCAATTGTGTGAGTCGTGTGAGCGCTGAGGCCGTGATGTTATAGGCCGGCATGATATCAATAATATTGGAAAAGGGTCTTATCCATACCCCCTTATTCGTATCCTAAGCTCAATAAATTGTTGTTGTCATTAAACGGTATTGAGTGTTGATATTCTCTTCAAAATACAACCCCATTCTTTTATCGATGAATGGGGGTGCTATCGAAATTTAAGTATGGAATAGCTCTTAACCGTGATTAATGAATGTGCGTTCGTTGGATGTCTTCGTTATATTGGCAGCAAGGTGTTTCATTGTTGTGGTGAGTTGTGTGAGTTGTGTGAGTTGTGTGAGCTCTGAGGCCGTGATGTTATAGGCCGGCATGATATCAATAATATTGGAAAAGGGTCTTATCCATACCCCCTTATTCGTATCCTAAGCTCAATAAATTGTTGTTGTCATTAAACGGTATTGAGTGTTGATATTCTCTTCAAAATACAACCCCATTCTTTTATCGATGAATGGGGTTGCTATCGAAATTTAAGTAGGGAATAGCTCTTAACCGTGACTAATGAATGTGCGTTCGTTGGATGTCTTCGTTGTATTGGCAGCAAGGTGTTTCATTGCTGTGGTGAGTTGTGTGAGTTGTGTGAGCTCTGAGGCCGTGATGTTATAGGCCGGCATGATATCAATAATATTAGAAAAGGGTCTTATCCATACCCCCTTATTCGTATCCTAAGCTCAATAAATTGTTGTTGTTATTAAACGGTATTGAGCTTTGATGATCTCACTAGAACATAACCCAATTTCTATTCTAAAGGTCAATTTGTTGCTATTAAAAGTTGGGTAGGAAATGGATCCTTGGAAATGGTTTAATTGCCCCATCAAAGATCCATTTATCTTAACCGTGGCTAATGAATGTGCGTTCGTTGGATGTCTTCGTGATATTGGCAGCAAGGTGTTTCATTGCTGTGGTCAATTGTGTGAGCTCTGAGGCCGTGATGTTATAGGCCGGCATGATATCAATAATATTAGAAAAGGGTCTTATCCATACCCCCTTATTCGTATCCTAAGCTCAATAAATTGTTGTTGTCATTAAACGGTATTGAGTGTTGATATTCTCTTCAAAATACAACCCCATTCTTTTATCGATGAATGGGGTTGCTATTGAAATTTAAGTAGAGAATAACGCTTAACCGTGACTAATGAATGTGCGTTCGTTGGATGTCTTCGTTATATTGGCAGCAACGTGTTTCATTGCTGTGGTCAATTGTGTGAGCTCTGAGGCCGTGATGTTATAGGCCGGCATGATATAAATAATATTAGAAAAGGGTCTTATCCATACTCCTAGTTCAATAAATTGTTGTTGTAATTGAGCGGTATTGAGTGTTGATGTCATTTCTAACACGCCAACAGCACCTAATATTCTTACGTCTTTGACATTGTCATAATGAATAGCGTCACTGAGCTCTTTTTTTAGCTGAACTTCGATTGCGTTAACTTGAGCTTGCCATTGATTGGTTGCAATGAGAGAGAGGCTAGCATTGGCTGCTGCGCAAGCTAAAGGATTGCCCATGAAAGTGGGACCATGCATAAAAACGCCCGCGGGTGAATCACTGATCCCTAAGGCGACTTCATCAGAGCAAAGGGTTGCGGCTAGAGAGATGTAACCTCCTGTCAGCGCTTTTCCTAAACATAAAATGTCGGCCTCTATATTGGCATGCTCATAGGCGAATAGTTTACCTGTGCGTCCAAAGCCCGTGGCAATTTCGTCTAAAATCAGTAAAATGTTGAATTCATCACATAAGGTGCGAAGCCCTGCTAAATACTCTGCACTGTAAAAGCGCATACCGCCAGCCCCTTGCATAATGGGCTCAATGATTAATGCGGCGATGGTGTGATGCTCCTGCTTCATGATTTGCCTGATTGACAATAAATCATTGTCTAATAACGGCGCATTAAAAGGGGTTTGAGGCGCGGGAGCAAAGCGTTGTTGAGTCACTGAATTACCAAACATGGTATGCATTCCACCTTGGGGATCGCACACGCTCATTGCTGCAAATGTGTCTCCGTGATATCCATTTTTAACGGTGAGTATCTGCTGTTTTTGGCTTTGCTGTCGGCCTTGCCAGTATTGTAGTGCCATTTTTAGTGCCACTTCGACGGCAATAGAGCCCGAATCGGCTAAAAAGACTTTAGTGAGGTTATCACTGGTCATCGAAATCAGTTTTTTAGATAACTCGATGGCTGGCGAGTGGGTGATCCCACCAAACATCACATGACTCAATTGATGGAGTTGCTGTTCCATTGCTTGCAAAATATCTGGGTGACCATAACCATGAACACAAGACCACCAAGAACTCGTACCATCAATTAACACGCGTCCATCCTCTAGTGTTAATTGTCTATCTTTAGCGGCTATCACACCATAAGTGGGTAACGGTTGTGTCATAGAGGTATAAGGATGCCAGATATGCTTAGCGTCGAAGTCATAGTCCAGAGGCTGTGTAGATTGCGTGTTATGTGTGTTCATAATTTAACCGCCAGTAAACCAGTTGTAAGGATTAGCGTTGACAGCTTAAGGGCTGCGGGTATCATAGGCAAGATAAAACGGTGTAATGCCAAAAAAATGAATACTCGAGAAAGGTGAGTTCTATGTCAATGATAGATGTGCGCAATGATTGGACACGTAATGAAATAGAGGCATTATTTGCCTTGCCCATGAACGATCTGCTTTTTCAAGCTCACAGTATTCATCGTCAAACATTTGATCCTAATGAAGTGCAAATAAGTCGGTTATTATCAATAAAAACAGGTGCCTGCCCAGAAGATTGTAAATATTGTCCTCAAAGTGCACGTTATGATACAGGATTAGAAAAAGAGCGCTTATTAGCAATGGAAACCGTATTAACGGAAGCACGCAGCGCCAAAGCCGCTGGTGCTTCACGTTTTTGTATGGGAGCGGCATGGCGTAATCCTAAACCTCGCGATATGCCTTATTTAAAAACTATGGTCGAAGAAGTCAAAGCATTAGGAATGGAAACCTGCATGACACTCGGTATGTTGTCTGCCAGTCAAGCTGAGGAATTAGCGAATGCTGGATTGGATTATTATAACCATAATCTGGACACTTCTCCTGAATACTATGGTGATGTGATCACGACACGCACTTATCAAAACCGATTGGATACATTATCAAATGTACGCGCATCTGGTATGAAAGTGTGTTCCGGTGGTATTGTGGGAATGGGTGAAAAAGCCCAAGACAGGGCGGGATTAATACAGCAGTTGGCTAATTTAGAACAACACCCTGATTCTGTCCCTATTAATATGTTGGTAAAAGTATCAGGAACCCCTTTTGCCGACATTGATGACTTAGATCCCCTTGAATTTGTTCGCACTATTGCTGTTGCCCGTATTGTTATGCCTAAATCTCATGTACGGCTCTCGGCTGGGCGTGAAAATATGAGTGATGAGTTACAGTCTATGTGTTTCTTTGCGGGAGCAAATTCTATTTTTTATGGTTGTAAATTATTGACGACGCCAAATCCTGAAGAGAATGATGATATGGCCTTGTTTAAGCGTTTAGGACTTCGTCCAGAGCAAGGAGTGGCCGCAACGAAAGAGCAAGATGAAGCTATGTTTGCCAAGGCGGCTGCGAAACAAGATAAAAAGTCAGCGGCATTTTATGACGCCGCCGCGTTATAATCCCACTTTTTAGTTAATACTAATAAAGAACACGTAACTGATGATAGATAATGAACTGACTCAAAAAATATTGGCCCAGCAGGCCAAATTACAGCAAAGTGATTTGTTGAGAAAAAGGCGAACAGTTCATTTAAAAGTGAATGCAAAACTGACTCAAAAGCAGCAGCATTATACTAATTTTTCAAGTAATGATTATCTGGGGTTATCCCGTGAGCCTGCCATCGCGAATGCGCTATATCAAGGTGCGCTTGACTATGGGGTAGGGAGCACTGCATCGCCTTTAGTCACTGGATATAGCCCAGCTCATTTTCAGCTTGAACAGCGTTTATGTGAGCTCACAGGCCATGAAGCGGCTATCATATTCTGCTCGGGGTTTGCGGCGAATAATGCATTAGTCAAAACCCTCTTTGATAGCACCCATAAAGTGATAGCAGATAGGCTGGTTCATGCCTCCATTATTGATGGGTTACGTGACAGTGGCGCGCAATTTAAGCGGTTTCATCATAATGATCTTGATAGTGTTAAAGCCCATCTAGCACAATTCTCACCGTGTGCATTAGTTACGGAAAGTCTTTTTAGTATGGATGGCACGCAGGCGCCACTGGTTGAATTGTCACAGTTATGTCGTGAACATGGTGCCTGGTTAATTGTTGATGATGCACATGGGTTTGGTGTACTGGGTCGCCGTGGTTTAGGGGCGAGTCAATGGCAGGATCCTGCCATCGTTAATCAAGCTCCCCATTTTGGCTTACTCGGCCAACAAGGACTAGGATCGACTCAAGTTAAGTTTGAAACCAAGCTGCCCATTGACGCTCAAGTGATCACCTTTGGAAAGGCAATGGGTTGTCAAGGTGCCGCCATTTTAGGGAGTCAATTGTTAATCGATTTTCTCGTCGCCAATGCAAGACACTATATTTATTCAACGGCATTATCTCCTGCCAATGCCGTTGCAGCTTTAGCCTCGCTTGAATGTGTGGTTTTGGCGGATAGGAAGCGTGAGAAATTAAATGATAATATCATGTTATTTAGACGCTTATGTGAAAAGGCGGGAATTGAATTAACGAATTCTTTAACGGCGATCCAGCCCGTGATTATTGGTGACTTGCAAAGAATGTTGCAAGTGGCTGAAACCTTAAAACAGAGCGGGTTTTGGGTGGGAGCCATTAGGCCGCCGACAGTGCCAAAAGGCAGTGCAAGGTTACGCATAACCTTAAACGCGAGCCATCAAGTAAAAGACATTCAAGCTTTAGTTGAGCATTTATCATCTGCATTATCATCCGTTGAAAGCTAGCAATAGCCAACACTAAAAAAACAATATAATAATGAGTACAATAGTGAATATGACAGCCTTAGCTGATAACCTCACATCATCTGTTTATGATCCCGTTATGACTGAATCAAGCAGTCAACTTGCGACATCGCAAGCGACAAAAAATGAGTGGGATCAGTTAATCGCAAAGGATTTTTCATCTGCAGCAAAGGGCTATCATAAACATAATATTGTTCAGCAACATGCCTCTGCTATTTTATGTGAGCATTTACAGGTTCAAGGGACACTACTGGATATTGGTGCCGGTCCTGGGACTGACTTTTCTCATTGCTTGAAACTTGACAATGTCATGAGCATAGATATTGCAGCGGGCATGCTGAAAAAGTTAAAAGATAACTTTCCAAACTATCATGGGATACAAGGCGATGCTCAGTCTTTACCTTTATTGAACAAGAGTGTGAATGCCATTTATTCTAATTTGGCTTTACAGTGGTGTCATAACTTTGAGCAAGCTGTCATGGAAGCGGCAAGAGTATTAAAACCTTCGGGGAGCGTTGATATCAGTGTGGTGGTTGAAAATAGTTTGCCTGAATTGTCTTCTCTGGGATTTAAAGTGAATCGTTTTCATCCTTTTGATACCTTAGTTTCTTGTTTTAAAGAGAAAGATTGGCAGTTAAGAGAAGCAAAAATTGTGCCTGTGACTGTGTATTTTGATGATTTGAAAAGTTTGCTTTATTCCATCAAAGGAGTGGGAGCGTCAGTATTAATGAATCGATCTGAGCCATCGTCGCTAGTGTTACGAGGACGTCAAGATTGGCAAGCTTTAAATGAGAAAGCTCAGAGCCTAAGACAAGAAAAAGGGATACCACTGACTTATTATATCGCCATTATTCGTGCAAAGCGTCAATGTCATAGGGTTTGAGAGCGGCTGAACAATTATCAGGTGATGTAAAAGAGGAGAGAGTGGATGTATTTTATCACAGGCACGGATACAGATTGTGGAAAAACCTTAGTATCCAGTGCATTGCTGCATAATGCGCCAGGGCGCAGCTTAGGGTTTAAGCCGATTGCATCTGGATGTGAAAAAAGCCAGCAGGGGTTAAGAAATGCCGATGCGTTAAATTTGCTTGCAGCTTCCAGTGTTAAGCTTGGAGACACGCTGCAGTATAATGATAAGACAATAATGCTAGAATATCAGCATGTTAATCCTTATGCATTTGAGCCTGCTATTGCTCCCCATATTGCTGCCCAGCAAGTTGATATCGTCATTGAACCTATGACATTACTGAGCCATGTGGCTTTCGCAAGAGACTTACCTCTCGATTTTTGTCTTATTGAAGGCGCGGGTGGATGGCATTTGCCTCTGGGGGGACCGTATTTATTATCTCATGTGGTTAAGGAAGCCAAGCTTTCAGTGATCATGGTTGTGGGTGTCAAGTTAGGGTGTTTAAATCATGCTTTATTGACCCAAGAAGCATTACTCAAAGAAGGCCTTAACATCGCAGGGTGGGTGGCAAATTGCATTGATCCTGATATGCCTTACCTAGAAGATAACATAGCAACATTAAAAGAGATTATGCAGGGAGAGTGTTTAGGTGTGATCCCTCATTTAAAGGAGCCAATAGCGAGTGTTGCGGCAAGCTATCTGACATTACCTTAAAAGTGTTTTGCGTATCGTCTTGTATGATTTTGTGAATCAAGATTAATCCAATGCTTCTTTTTATTTTCATTATTCATAATGTAATAATTATAAAGAGTTTTATTGTTTATTTTGCGTTGTTTATTATGGATTATCGCTGACTTTTTGCTGTCAAAATCGCCTTTTGATCGGTTATGACCTTGAATTTTCATTATTAGGACATATTATGTCATAAGAGCCGAGGGAAAGTGATGATGTTTAAGTTAGCTTAGACAAGAAGAGTCCCAGTTTTAGCTTTTGATAAAGCCGATAGAGCGATTTTTAAGGAGCAAGTATGAAGCGCATATTTTTACTCATAGCCACTAATATGGCTATTTTGCTGGTAGCATCCATAGTGATGTCAATATTAGGGGTTAATACCTCCAGTATGGGAGGGTTATTGATCTTTGCCGCTATTTTTGGTTTTGGAGGGGCGTTTATCAGTTTGGCGATCTCTAAATGGATGGCTAAGCGAGCAATGGGTTGTGAAGTGATCACTAATCCTCGTGATGAAACCGAACGCTGGCTAGTACAGACAGTGGCTCGTCAAGCGGAAACCGCAGGCATCAAAATGCCTGAAGTTGCCATTTATCAATCTCAAGAGCTTAATGCTTTCGCGACTGGTCCAAGCAAAGATAATGCGTTAGTGGCTGTGAGTAGTGGGCTGCTGTATGGCATGACTAAAGATGAAATTGAAGGCGTATTAGCCCATGAAGTCAGTCATGTTGCTAATGGAGACATGGTGACATTAACCTTGATCCAAGGCGTCATGAATACCTTTGTGATATTTGCTGCAAGAGTGGTGGCGGGTATCATTAATAATTTCGTGAGTAATGATGAAGGTGAAGGATTAGGCATGTTTGCCTATATGGCAGTGGTGTTTGTCCTTGACATGTTATTTGGTATTTTAGCCTCTTTTGTGGTGGCTTACTTCTCAAGGATCCGTGAGTTTAAAGCGGATGAAGGGGGAGCAGCATTGGCGGGTAAGCATAAAATGATTGCCGCATTAGAACGCTTACGCCAAGGGCCTGAGACGGGTGAAATGCCCGCTCAAATGGCGGCGTTTGGTATTAACGGTAAACGTTCAATTTCTGAATTGTTAATGAGTCATCCACCTTTAGAAAAAAGGATTGCAGCATTAAAAGCACGTCCTTAATGCGTGTTATGCATGACTAACAATACACTTTATTTAAAAGCACCGATTTTATCGGTGCTTTTTTATGGCATTCAAATAGAGCTGGCCTTATTTGTGCGGGTTTCAATATACTTTATGTGACTTAGATGTTTTCAATATACGACCTTATGGTTGTTCATGCACATATATGTGAGCACGACATTTGTTCATCCGTAAACATCAGATGAGGGAGATAGATAAACGTTTGAATCTAAGCTGAGAATTACTATTAGCTTACCTTTGTTTATTTTTGCTTTCAGTTATTTACTTATCTTGAATTCCAAAAGATTAACTTAAATTACAATTATTGTTCATTTTAATGGAATAGTGTTGGTGAATTGTTTTGGATAAAAGAATAAAAAATGAACAGGATGTAATAGGGTGCCCTGTAAAAAAAAGCGTTTTGTCAATTGTTCTTGCTCTGTCATTTGGTGTGTTAACTGGTTGTGGCGGTAACAATGACAGTGATACTGAATCAAGTGCTGATGAGGAAGTCATCTCTGAAGATACATCAGGCACCTTAGTGATCAATGAAGTGGTGTCAAAAGGGCTTGAAGATGATTGGATTGAGCTGTATGTGACACAAGGTGAAGTCAATTTAAGTGATTACAGTTTACTTGATGATAATACCGATCATGAGATGCAAAGTTTACCCGATGTGCTCCTTTCTGCTGGAGAATATTATGTGATTAAAGCGATTGATGAGGATGACGCCGCTAGCCAAGAAGGGGCTTATGTCACTTTTAAATTGGGAAGCAGTGACAGTGTTAATTTATTTAAAGGCCTTGAACTCGTTGATCAAGTTTCATGGGAAAGCGATGAGGCTTTTGCCGGTTTTAGTTATGGACGATACCCTGATGGAGAAGATAGCTGGGTAGTGTTAACCCCCACGCCAGAAAGTGCCAATAAGTTGTTAGAACGAGGCCCGTTAATGATCAATGAAGTCATGGTTAACAGTGTCGATAGTGATGGCTGGGTCGAGTTTTATAATACGGACTCAAACAGTATTCTGTTATCAGATTATCAAATACAAAATGCGAATGATGATGTGCCTTTCACTTTACCCAACATCCAGTTAGCCGCAGGCGCTCATTACACTATGGAGTTAAGTGAAGGGGAGTTGAGTGAAGGCAGTACGGCTGATAATGACTTACCTATGGTGTTAGGCTCAAGTGATAGTTTAACATTGAGTTTGAGTGAAACCGCTGAGATCCGCGATTACCTTGCCTGGAATAAGAGCGATGCACCGTCAGGATATAGCTATGGTTCTTATCCTGACGGTGGATCATCAAGATACACATTGGCTGCCACTAAAGGGGAAAGTAATCAACAAGCTTTAGTGTTTGATACCGACAATATAGAAAATGTATATATAGAGGTGTCTGAGTCTGATTGGCAAGATATTATCGCTAACGCCGCAGATAAAGCCTACCACACCGCTTCTATTACTTATAAAAATGTCACCTTAGATAATATTGGATTCCGCACCAAAGGTAACTCTACTTTGTCCAGTATCATTAGTACTGGAAGCACTCGCTTTAGTTTTAAGGTGGACACCGATGAGTATGAGTCGAATCAAGCTTTATTCAATTTAACGAAATTGAACTTTAACAACAATTATAATGATCCCACTTATATGCGAGAAACCCTCTCTTATGACTTAATGAGGGGGATGGGGTTACCTTCTCCAAGAACTGCGTTCGTTAATTTATATATTAATAATGAATTACATGGTTTATATACCATGGTTGAGCAAGTTGATAGCGCTTTTCTAGCACGGAATTTTAACGATGCAAGCGGCGATCTTTATAAGCCTGATGATGCCGATAATGAAGGCTTAGTTGGGCATGATTTACAGTGGATAGATGAAAATTTCGCGAGTTATTCGGCGATTGAACTTAAAACCAACAAGACAACGACGGACAACAGTGCACTAATGGCATTTTTGAAAGTGATTAATCAGGGAGGAGACGAGAGTAGCGTACTCGACAGTGACGCAATATTAAAATATTTAGCCATATCGACAGCGATGAGTAATTTAGATAGTTATCAAGGCACCTTATCCCATAATTACTATTTGTATGAGCAAGCGGGTCAATTTTCTGTTATTCCGTGGGACTTTAATGAGTCATTTGGCACATTCTCCATGGGATGTGATGTCGTCTCATTATATATTGATGAGCCCACTCAAGGTGCGCTATCTGAGCGGCCTTTAATTGCGAGCTTATTATCTGATGAACAACATTTAGCGACATATCATGGCTATTTAAATGAGCTTATTGATGGAGAATTATCCGTTGAAAGTATGACGGAGAAAGTCGCAGATATTGCAGAGATGATCAGAGATGCCGTGGATAGTGATCCAACCGCTTTTTATACCAGTGAAGAGTTTGAAACTGGGTTAACTAATGATGTTGGAAGAACACCTGGTTTGTTATCTTTTGTTGCGGCTAGAGTCCTTAATATCGAGCAGCAATTGACTGGAGCAATTGCCTCAAAAGGAGATGGTACTGGTAGCTGTGGATCCACGAATGGACCTCGTCCTCGATAAGTAAGAGAGTATTTTACTTCATCAAGGGAGTAAACAGGTGCTATGGCTGTTTATTCCCTTTGGCTTAGATGTATTCGCTTAGAGGATTAATGTGATTTTGTGTCTTTATATTTCCCGTCTTTATATTTCCCGTCTTCATATTATCAAATTTTTATCTTTCCAAAAACTAACCTACTGGTTTTTATTGAGTGTTGCACTCGGGACTTGAATTTGCCTTTAATGCTTATTCAGTGGTTTTCATTTAAAGTGGTAAAAGTGAATGAAAAGTCTATTGTTAAATAATCACTATGCTCATTTTACGATTTTGGTTAATGACATTAATTTAACATAAGGAATCGCTGAACATGTTTAAAATAAAGCATTGGATGATTATATCACGCTCAACACTCCTCATTGACTTGTTAAAAACACGTTGGCCAGAAGAGTTCCTCATTACCCTAATTTCCTTATCTCCAGAAAATAAAGATTACCGATTTGATGACAGTAAACTCTCTATTGTGGTGATTGACTTGTCTACTATTGATGTTCAAGATGCCTATAAATTGCAACAGCAAATCGATCGTTCGCAGCGATCAATAAGAGTGGTTTTTATTCATTTTCCATTACAGATCGATGCGCGTTTTCTTATTCAAAAGTCTGTTACAGCGGGCGTGTTTTACAGCGATGCTTCTTTAGAAAAAATAGGTGCAGGGCTGAATGAGATAGTAGTGGGGAAAACGGTGTTGCCGTTAGAGTTAGAGCAGCAAAAACAGCCGGTTAAAGCCTTATCGAATTTATCAGAAGAATTAACTATCAGAGAGCGTGAAGTATTAAAAGCCTTGCGTCTAGGGTTAACAAATATTGACATTGCAGAACAATTATTTGTCAGTGAAAGTACCGTTAAAACACATTTATATCATTCATTTAGAAAAATAGGGGTATCGAGTCGTGGTGAGGCGATTGCTTGGGCACAAGCGAATCTGCATGAGGTTAATCAGTGAGGTGTTTCCTTTATGATAGCATTGTCGTCACTGTTTTTTATATTTAGAATTAATTTTGGCTTGGGTATTCTATCCAAGTGTTGTCATCTAATGAAATGTAAAACCTATCTTGTACTTTCATCATGGTTGTTGAAGCATTTTGGGCTACGATTGGGGTATTGGGCAGCTTATTAATTAAAAGGTTGAGATCAATAGATGGCGATTGATATAGATTATTGTCTATCAAATTAGAGAGTAATTTGGCTATAGCTAAATAACTCGAAGGGAAATCAATGTGAATAGGTGGCTTTTTATCCTGTTGATAGCCCAATATTTTTACTCCAACAGGAATATGTACAATGGCAGGTGAAGGGAGCTCTCGCATGCCTGATATTTGAAATTGATCGCCTTTAAGGTTGGCACCATGTTCTGGAATGAAAAAAACTACTAGTTTTCGTTTAGATAGACTTAATTGTTCAAAAAATTGGTATAAATCATCAAGTAAGTTTTTGAGTCTGAGTTGATAATTTTTAATATCATTTAATTTTGCATTATTGATTATTCTATTACCATCATGAAGTGATATTGTATTATAAAGCGCTATAATATTGCTGTCTTCATTAGCATTTCTTTTAGACCACCATAAATCTAATACATCTTTATCACGAAAGATGTTCGAACCATCAAATGATTTTAAATAAGGAGGAAGCTGAGTCATTTTGATAGAGGACCTGCCTAGTTTTCCATTGTCTTCTAATTTATTGATAAAGCTATCATAAATACCGTCATGATTAAGGAATACATTCTCACTGAAGCCAATTTCTTGAAGATTTTTAAACAAATAACATTCATTCGAAGGGGCATTTTCAAACAGATTTTTGTGAGTTTTTTGACCACAATTGGCTCGAAGCAAGCGGATCAGCGCAGGGCCACTATAAGACGTTGCTGAATTAAAATTGTCAAACACAATATCAAAGCTATTGAAGATAGGATGAGATGACAACTCTGTCATCTGAAGGTCATTCCAAGCAAGTGAGCAGACACTTAAAATAAGTATGTCAAAAGGTGCATTAACTTTAGTGCTTTCAATGGGGATCCTTTTCGTGGCTTGAGAAGAAAAGAAATCATTTTTTAGTAAATTTAAACTTGTATCATTGATAAGTAAAGTCGGTGTCGTTTTTTGTATGGAGGTTTCTGAAACTGTATGATTAAGAGTATATACTTGAGGAAGAAAGTCGTCATTGTCTAATAAAAGATTTTTTAGTGGAGTGCTGATAAAAATGAGGAGTGAAAAAGTGATGACTGTGACTCTAATATATCTTTTGGTTAAATAATAAAAGACAGATAAGGTGAAGACAGATAATAGTAACTCTATTGATATTATCCGTTTTAAAAGGCTATAAAGGTAGTGAATATCAAATTGAGATAGTTGTAAAATGTTATCCCATAATTGTGATAATGGAGGCAAATAGGCATCATAATACAGTAACAAAAGGGCTAATGGAAAGGCAATAGCTTGTCTGATAACTCTCAAAAAGGAATGATGAATAGGGAATAATAAAAATGCTAAAAATGAGAAGTTCTCGATGGAATGAAAATCAATATTTCCTTTAATGTAGAGAAAAATTTTAATAATGAAATATAAGTTCCACCAACCAAGGGATGTTATTTGTTTAATCTGTCGTTGTTTTTGTTTTATCATCGTGACTTTGTTTGTCTAGAGAAGCTGCTAAGTGGGATGAGACTTCGATAAAAGAACTGGGTTGCTTAAAGTATTGCAGGTAGAATCTTGATATGTTAGTTACTACTTTTTTTAAATAGTAACCAATAAAAATACCTACAAATAAACTAATACTAATAGATATAAAAAAATTAAGCATATTCATATTTCACTCAGTTTAATGTGAGTGGCTTGTTGATTGAAAACTGCACAGTCTTCTTTTTCGTGTCATCATAAAGGTTTTGTTTTTCCAATAGCGTTTCAATTTTAATCGGTTGAGCTCTTTTAATGATAATGGGTAACTCTGCCTTAATGTCTATTGCATTATCAATGATAGTATAAGAAAGGAATAAACTTTCTATGGGGATATCAAATAATTGATTCAATGTGGCATGTACGTCATTGAGGCGGATCGCACTGAAAAAAACATAAAGGGCATGATTGCAGGCGGTGACAATATCCCCATCTCGGTAAATGTGGCATAAATGCAGGCAGTCTATGGCTTTCATACTTGATAGTAAAGAAAGCTTAATTAATGCAAAGCGAATACTTTTTTGTGCGGCAATGACCATGATTTTTGAACAATAATCTTTAAAATCAGTATTTGCAAGATAGCCCTTTTGATCAAAATCTTGATTATATTTGAGTAATTCATTTTCGTTATTTGGCAGTTTTCGAGTAAAAATCTGTCCTTGTATGGATTCGATTAAGCTTATACATCGAGAAAATGAAACATTGAATGGAATAATGAAATTAACCCCAGCATTAAGGAGAAGCTTTTCATCGATATAGCGCAAAATGGAGGTCATTTCACGAATGACAATTTTGATTGCGCTGCCTTTACTTTTTCGCAAGTGATAGCACTGTCTACTCATTGATTCTAATTCAGATATTTTCTGATAACTTAAGACAATAGTAGAGGCTTGTACCGAAATGCTGTCCAATAAGCTGAAGAGTTCTTCATTGGTATTGATAACATTGACACTGTTATGGAGCGTTACGCTTTCATGCAGTGCTGTTGCAGTGACATAAATGCGTTCTGTATCATGATAGCTTGTATTTATACTAGATGGAGAGGCGACTTCTTTGAGGGCAATGAAATAATTTTCATTATTGATTTTAAGACGATAAGTTTTGTCAGTAGTCACACCATGTTGATTGCACCAGAAACTAATATGATAGTGATATTGTTTTTATTGATTGCATTTATTGAGCTTATTCCTGAGATGTATTGGTTCAGCTCTATAAGCCTAGGTTTTATTAGACTATTAATTTTATCTCCATAAATAATGATTTTTAGGCATATTTTATTGGCATGACTCCAGCTCGCAGTGCTTTTAAAGAATGAGACTATTTGTGTGTCATTAAGATTGTAAAAATGGTTTTCTGGAATAGAGATGATAAGGTTAGATTGTCTAGATAAAATAATGTATTTAAACTCATTGATTAATTTATGTATTTTAATTTTTGATTGAACCTTTAATTCATTCAAAAACCATATTTTTTTACAGTGCTTTATTAAATAAGATAGGTGCTTTTGTTGCTCTTCTTTTTTTAGAACGGAAAAATAATGCTCTTTGTTGACAAGTGAAATAAATGAATGTGTTGAGTCCATGATAGTGTTTAGGTAGAGGATACTCGTTTCTTGATTGGTAAATAAATAGACATATTGACGTTGAATATCACCTATTTATGCATGTAAATTGAGGTTTTTAATCCCTGACATAGACATTCCCATTTCACTGATGTTTTACTTTTTCTTATTTGGTTTTTTTGAATACTGACTATACTTATTTAGATAGTTTACTCTTTAATATAATAGATGATTTTTGAATATTTAAACGAAAGGATCCTGCAGACTATTTATTATAGATGATTTTGATTAAAAGCATGGAGGGCTTAGATTGACAAGATTGACGGATGATATTCATACTGTTTATGCTTCATTAGACTCACTCGATCAAGACTATATTGAACTGACCGATGATGAATTGTATCAATCAGTTAGAAAGAAATGGCTGATGTTAAGTACAAGCGATGCTTTACATGATGAATAATGGAAAAAACCATTTACAGAGACGCTAATATGACTAAGCGTATCATTATTGCTGGACTAAAAGGAGGGGAAGGAGCAACAAGTGTCACGGCTAACTTAGCCAATGCTTTTGAGAGATTGAATCAAAAAACCTTATCTATTGATTGTACTAAAATGAATTCATTGAAGTTACACTTCAGCACTAAAATGGAAATCAGTCAAGGTTGGGGTATCAATGCGATAAATAATCATGTGTTAGAAGAAGCTGCGTTTGAAAGTCCACAAGGAGTGAAGTTTTTTCCATTTGGTGATTTGTCCTTTCAGCAAATGCAGGAATTTGAAACGACTAAAAGACACATTTTTAAGACGTTATTAAATGAACTGATTAACGTTGAAGACACCTTTCAGTGGCAGTTAATTTTATTGGAGCATATAATTGAAAATCAAAATGAATATGAATGCTTATTAGATAGCGCCGATTTAATTTGTCTTGTTTTAACGCCAGGGCCAAGTCATTACCATTTACTTCAACAAAAAATTTTGAATTCGAATATTAACCTTTATCAACAAGAATACTTAGCTAAAACAAGGTTTCTTGTTAATCAATTTCATGTCGAATCGACGGTGAGTCGCGATTTTTTAATGGTGTTACAAAAAGAGCTAACAATGCGTTTAGTGCCTGTGTATTTACATTATGATCCCACAATGATTGAGAGTTTAGCTAATTTAACGAATGTGATGCACTATGCGCCTCAGAGTCTGCTCGCACATGACTTTCAAGCGTTAGCTTATTGGTACTTATCTTCTTTTTCATCGGAAGGTCAATTCGGTACTTAGATTGTTTAAGGACGTACCTTGATATTTCATCCACGAATAGTGAAGCGTATTAAGCGACAGATACAGGCCTATGAGACGCATTTTCAGTGTGATTCCAGTCTATTGGGCAAGGTAGGATTGTGGATTTGGTTTTCTTTCTGTTTGCTTCTATTGAAACCAAAAATAGCGGGAGTAGCGAGTTGGCGGTTGCTTTTACATTATTATCCCCATATTAATTTTTGTTTTCCTAATGTGTTAGACATGTTTCGCTTTATTATTCAATCTTTTTGGTTAATTTTTGTAAAACAAGATTGGCAAGAGGAAAAGCTTTTTAATCGGAAAACTTGGGTGAAAGCATTGGCGACTATTTTTTATCTGCCTTTGTGTTTTGCTCGTCATAAGATGGATATGCTTTTGCAGAAAAAGATTTTTTTAAGCGAAAAGTTAGTCAATTAACGTTAAAGTGGGAACATCATCATTCATTCATGCAGCAGATCCACTCTATTATCGTTTATGTGGGTATTCTATTATCTGTTTTACTTATTTTCGTGTGTATTATGGTGCCATTAAATTTAGTGGCACAAAGTCTTTTTCTTTTGATTTTGTGGGCTCTGGCGATGTTGGTCAGACAGATCCCCGGTCGTTTTCCCGGCTTATTTCTTATTGCATTATCCATATTGGCATCAACGCGTTATATTTGGTGGCGTTGTACATCCACACTGAATTGGGACGACCCTATTGCTTTAATGCTTGGAACGACGTTATTAATGGCTGAATTGTATGCTTGGCTGATATTGCTTTTAGGCTATTTTCAAAATATTTGGCCATTAAATCGCCGTCCTGAGCCGTTACCTAAAGATCCTCAAGAGTGGCCCAGTATCGATATTATGATCCCTACGTTAAACGAAGAACGTCATGTTATTAAAACCACTATTTATGCGTTACTTGGAATAGATTGGCCGAAAAACAAGCTTAATATTTACATACTTGATGATGGAAATAGAGAAGAAATTCAGCAGTTTGCTCATGAAGTTGGCGTTCATTATTTAGCTAGGCCGACCCATGAGGGAGCGAAAGCAGGCAATATCAATTATGCTTTGGAACGTTCTTTTGCAGATTTTGTCGCAATTTTTGATTGTGATCACATTCCAACTCGCGCTTTTTTTCAGTTAACTATGGGAATGTTTTTGAAGGATCCTAAATTGGCTTTGCTACAAACACCACATCATTTTTTTTCTCCAGATCCTTTTGAAAGGAATTTAGCGCATTTTCGTCATGTGCCTAATGAGAGTAGTTTATTTTATGGTTTGACCCAAGATGGCAATGATTTATGGAACGGCACTTTTTTTTGTGGCTCTTGTGCTGTTTTAAGAAGAAAACCATTAGAAGAAATTGGTGGCGTAGCAGTTGAAACCGTAACGGAAGATGCGCATACATCCCTTCGGCTGCATGGTTTGGGCTATCGTTCTGCTTATTTAAAACAGCCGATTTCAGCAGGGCTTGCAACTGAAACTTTATCAGAACACGTTGCTCAACGTATACGTTGGGCAAGGGAAATGGCCCAGATTTTCCGAATTGAGAATCCATTATTTGTTAAGGGATTAAAATGGCAACAGCGGCTGTGTTATTTAAATGCCATGTTGCATTTTTTATCTGGGATCCCTCGCATTGTTTTTCTTGTGGCGCCTTTATTTTTTCTACTTTTTCATGTGTATGTTATTTATGCGCCGGCATTGGCGATTATCTTGTATGTGCTTCCACATATGGCACATGCCAGTATAACGAATTCTAGAATGCAAGGTGAATACCGTTATACTTTTTGGGGGGAGATTTATGAGACCGTCATTGCTTGGTATATCGCTAGGCCGACGACCATGGCATTATTTTCACCAAATAAAGGTTTTTTTAATGTCACGAGTAAAGGAGGTTTAGTATTAAAACCCTATTATGATTGGACAATTGCTTCTCCTTACCTTGTATTAGTGGCTTTTAATATTGCAGGTGTTTTATATGGAGGTTATCGATTATTTTGGGGGCCTTCAGGTGAGATAGGGAGTGTTTTCGTCAATCTTTTATGGACTTTGTATAATTTATTTATTTTAGGGGGAGCGGTTGCTGTTGCTGAAGAAACCAAACAAGTAAGAAAGAATCCTAGAGTCGATGTCGATATTCCTGTTGTTATTCGTTTCCATTCAGGACATTTACTGAATGCGAGTATGAAAAACTTTTCTCTAGGGGGGCTGAGTTTGATTACACCACAAGCATTACCCATAGAAACGGGGCAGAAAGTCGAGGTGATAATGACGCGATCTAGACGAGAATTTATTTTTCCATTTCGCATTGTGTATCGTCAAAATAAATTACTGGGATTAGCATTGGAAACTCTATCAAAACAACAATGTATTGATTATGTTCAATGTACCTTTGCTCGAGCCGATACTTGGGTACAATGGCAGAGGA
This sequence comes from uncultured Shewanella sp., assembly GCF_947495455.1. Classification (GTDB taxonomy): domain Bacteria; phylum Pseudomonadota; class Gammaproteobacteria; order Enterobacterales; family Shewanellaceae; genus Shewanella. The sequence continues at coordinate 38,728 of NZ_CANLZC010000021.1, forward strand.
GTTATCGCTTGGATAAACCGTTAACCAGTATGCAGCAAGTGCTTGAGATTGGTATCAAAGGTTATCAAAGATTATGGCGCCATAGTCCAAGGAGTATTTATTATAGTATTGATTATGTATTGAAATTAATTACGATGCTTGTCTCCCTTAAACCTGTCATTGTCCCGCCAATTTCAAGGCAACAACCTTCCCCTCTACTGTTACGACAAGACAAAGTGATGCGCTATGAAAATTAATCAATATTTTTTTTGGGGCTTGGTTTTGAATGTATTGATTGTCAATGCATGTTTGGCTGCTTTGCAAACACAAGTGTTGGCCGTTGAAGAGTCGAGTGTGCGTAAACATCAAATACCTTTTAGTGAACTCGTCGAAAGTGGTTCGATTAGCCTTGTGGGAAGTGAAAGTGTGGCTTATGTTAATTTTGGTTCTCGTCTTGATGAAGTCGTTTATAAAGCCAGCTTAGCGCTCGATTTTATTCCTTCACCTGCGCTATTATCCTTAGTTTCTCATATAAAAGTGTATTTAAATGATGAATTAATGGGAGTGATCCCTATCGAGGAAGGTGAGCAGGGGAGTAGAGTGAATACGATGCTTCCTTTTGAGCCACGTTTTTTGAGTGATTTTAATCAAATTCGGTTTGAATTTATCGGTCACATTTACCCAAGGTGTTCCAATCCCAATGATCCCAGTATTTGGGCTGAGATCAGTCAATCTAGTACATTACATTTACAAACACAGAAAACGGCTTTAAGAAGTGATTTAAGTTTATTTCCAGCCCCTTTTTTCGACAAACGAGATTTCAGAGCATTATCTTTGCCTATCATAGTGGGTGAGGAATTCGATTTAGAAACCATTCGAGTGGCGGGGATCCTTGCCTCATATTTTGGTGTGTTAGCAAATTGGCGATCAGTTGACTTTCCATTAGGGATTAATACTTTGCCTCAACAACATGCCATTGTGTTGATGACGAACAAGAATAAACCTGATTTTTTGAAAGATTTTCCAGATACAAAAGAACCTGTTGTGCAAGTGATCACTCACCCTCTCAATCCCTATGTGAAGTTATTATTGGTTATTGGTAAAGAGAGTTATGGTTTAGCACAAGCAGTAAAAGGATTGGTGCTTGGTCAGCAATTGTTGACTGGCCCTATGGTGGTCATTGATAAGGTGAAACAAATAGAAAAGAGGCGTCCTTATGATGCACCTAAATGGCTTAATACTGATAGACGAATTGCATTTTCTGAGTTAGTTAAGAATCCACTGGATTTACAGGTTAAAGGCCGAAACCCGCCTTCCGTTCACATTAATTTTAAACTGCCAGCTGACTTATTTACATGGCAAAGTCGAGGGATCCCACTGATGTTAAATTATCATTATTCCCCGCCTTTAGAAGATGATTCAGGTTCAAGATTGAATTTGTTGATTAATAATCAGTTTATCGAAGCATTTAATTTAACTTCACAAGGAGAAGGCTCAGATCAACAACGTATTCGTGTCCCACTTATTGACGACCTATTGACGCGGTTTGATCGTATTCGCATTCCGGCATTTAAAGTGGGTAGCAATAATCGCATCGATTTTAAATTTAGCTTCGCTTCCCTCACTGGAGGCGAGTGTCAAAGTATGCAACCCAGTACACATTTTGCTGTTGTTGATGCTAACTCTAGCATCGATTTTTCTGGTTTACCTCATTATATTCAAATGCCAAATTTACGTGCATTTGCTAACTCAGGTTACCCTTTTACACGTCTAGCGGATTTATCTGAGACTGTGGTGTTACTGCCAACACAGAAGAGTATGGCAGTATTGCAAACCTTTGTTAATTTAATGGGATATATGGGGCAGTATACAGGTTATCCCAGTATTCATGTTGATTTAAAACAAACTTGGACTGAAAAAGAATTAAGGGATAAAGATATACTAAGTATTGGTGTTATTCCTCAATTACAACGACGCTTGATCGCGGCAGATGAAGCCAACTTAATCTTAAATGCCAGTCGCCGTCTGCTAAAACTGCCTTTTAAAAATGTTCAAAAAGGCGAGCATCAATGGGGGAATGCGAATGAGCAACAAACAGCGGTTGATCTCGTATCGGTGAAGGCGAGGGGAAGCTTTGCTGCTATGACAGGGAGCCAGTCACCCTTTAACTCGCAGCGAAGTCTGGTTTCAATTGTCGGTAACACGTCTGATGATTTTAAATTGGTGACAGATGGGCTTAACGATAAAGGTAAAACGCCCTATATGTATGGTTCTGTCGTGCTTTTTAAAAATGCTGAAGTGGCCAGTTATAATGTAGGGGAGCAGTATTTCTTAGGCGAGTTACCCATTTGGACCTTAGTGCTCTATCATTTTTCACATTATCCTATTTTATTAGCGGCGCTTGCTGTTTTGTTAGTGTTGATGGTGACTATTGTCCTGTGGCGGGTATTAAAAATTGTTAAGAAACGTCGGCTTAAAATGAAAGAGGCAAGTAAATGATAAAGTGGATGTTATTTTTATGCTCCTTTCAATTACATGCAGCCACATGTTGGCCTGATTGGCAGCAGTTTAAAAGTCTATATGTAGAGCAAGGACGAGTCATTGACAGAAGTGATGCTCGATTAATATCCACTTCAGAGGGACAATCCTATGGGCTGTTTTTTGCCTTAGTGGCTAATGATCCTGATGCTTTTTCATTAATATTATCTTGGACTGAGGATAAGCTTGCACAAGCAGATTTAACAGCTAGGTTACCTGCTTGGCTTTGGGGGAGAAAAGAAGAGGGAATATATGGCGTGATCGATAATAATACGGCGTCTGATTCTGACTTGTGGATGGCTTATACCCTTGCTGAAGCGGGAAGGCTTTGGAATAATTATTATTATCAAAGCTTAGGTTTTTTGATGGCGAGCCGTATCTTACGAGAAGAAACACGTCGCTGGAGCGGCAACGACATCATTTTATTACCCGGTGTGCAGGGCTTTGAGGGAGAAGATGAGTCATACCGATTAAATCCTAGCTATGTGCCTTTGCAATTATTACAACGCCTGCAAGTTCTGTATCCCCAATATCCTTGGGGCGCGGTTTATCAAAGCAGTTTTCAAATGTTAATTGACACTATGCCTAAAGGTTTTAGCCCTGATTGGGTATTAGCAAAAAATGGCCATTATTATTCAAATAAAAAAACATCGGTAGGCAGTTTTAATGCCATAAGAACTTATTTATGGGCTGGAATGTTAAACGATGAGTTAGAAGATAAAGCTGCTTTAATGACGAAAATGTCACCTATGATTACGGCTGTGAGTCAATTTAATGCTCCACCTTTAATAGTGAATACACAAACAGGTCACTACACTCAAGAAGGTGGAGCCGGTTTTTCGGCTGCGATTTTGCCTTTACTCGTGTCTGCAAAAAGAACACAATTAGCATCCTTTCAGGCTAAAAGAGCGCAAGGTGTATTTCAAAGTAAATCTGATAAGTCCTATTATAACAATGTATTGGCTTTATTTGGTTTAGGTTGGTTTGAGAAAAGGTATCGTTTCGGAGTCACAGGAGAATTGCTGCCCAATTGGACTGATACATGCTCAGAGTGAGTGATAGGTTTATATCATCTCTTTTAATGGTTCGAATGATTATTTTTTTGGCATCCTTAATATGGGGATCAATAGCCAGTGTCATGTTTTCTTTTTCTGTGAAAGCAACAGTGTCACTTCATTCTGTTATTGTTTCTTCATTACTTCCATTGTCAGAAGATGAAGGCGGCAAAAAGTCGTTTTTTATCGAATCATTGGATCAATCATTAAATAAATCTCGTACTCAAGTTGATTCAGTTGAATGGCTTATAGAGCAATTGCGCTTAGCCTTAGCGCTCAGGCGAGAGGATATTATGCTGGGTTCTTTGAATCGATTGTTAGCGATTGATGAAAATAATCTTGATGGTTTGTTTTATCAAGCTAATCGCTATTTGTTACTGAAGGATATTCCAAATGCGCAATTGGTATTTAATAAACTGAATCAATTGAGCCCGGATTCGACACAAGCTCAAAATTTAAGTGCGCAATTATCGTTATTTAATGAAAATAAAAAAGTTTACCAATCAGCACGTTTATTTGCTCGCTCAGGTCGTTATGAGGAGGCATTAGTGCATTATGAAGGTTTATTTCCTCATGGTATGCCAACATCTAGGTTAATGCTTGAGTATCTTACTCTAAAGGGGAAATTGGATAATCATTGGGTGCCTGTGAGACAGAAGTTGGAAGCATTAAATGAACAATATCCTGATGTGCCCGATTTTCAATTAGCGTTAGCTTAGCATCTCGCTAAAAAGGAGCCCGATAATTTATGGGCACTCACGACTTTTGAGCATTTATCGCTACGGACAGATATTGGTTTACAGGCAACTCGTTCCTGGATTGAGGCCCTTGATCAATTGCCGATTACTGATGAACTTGTTCAAAAATATGCTTTTATGGCTCGTTACTATCCATTCGACCTAGAAATAAATCAAGCGGCTATACAGGCAAAATCTCGTTTAGTGAAAAAAACTGAATTAGAAAAAGATCCTGTTTATATGGCTAAAATGCAGGGATTGGCATTCCTTGAACAAGGTAATAATGGGGCGGCAGAGAAAAAGTTGATATATGTATTGCGTCATTTTTCTCAAGATGTCGAAGTACTGGAAGGTTTAGGGCTGGTGGCGCTGCGTCAAGGCCAGCATCAACAGGCGTTAGAGTGGTTCACACAAGCTCAGGCAATAAATGACGATCCTGATCAAATCTCAAAATGGCGAAGCTTAGTGGATGCGGCAACCTATTGGGGCTTGTTAGCAAAAGGTGATCAGGCCTTAGGTAATAAGGATTATGTCACTGCAGAAAATGATTACCTTATGGCGATTAAGCGTCAGCCTGACATATTGGAAGGATTGAATCGATTAGCAGCATTATATGTTATGACAAAGCAATATGGCTTAGCGGATAAGTGGTATCAAAAAACGTTACTATCTGCACCGTTAAATCAAGTGGCATTAGAGGGGAGACTGGATATATTACAATTACAGAATCAATCGATTACCCCTTTACTTAGGCAATATTCGTCTCGTCAAAAAAAAGTGATCCAGCCCAAATTGGTGTCTATACAAAGGGCGCAATTGAATGATGAACTTCAAATGGCGATAAAGGCAAATGATGTTAATAGGGCTAAAAAGCACTTAGACGCACTATTGATGTTAGGCAATGACTCGCCATGGCAAGCATTAGATATTGCCAATACCCTTGTGGTATTAGCACAAAAGTCGAAAGCCGATCGAATGATGCGGCAGTGGGTCGATGATGTGATGGTTGATAAAGCCGTTGCACCAGATATTCGCGCAGTAATGGGTGTTTGCTAATGCTTTATATTTGTCAGGCCAAAATCAAACGAGTGATGCCATTAACCTTCTGGAAAAAATTGAAATAGCACAACGTACACCCGCGATGGAAGCTAACCTTACTCGTTTAAAAGTAGATGAAGCATTATTGAAAATAGCGCAATTAAGGAAGGATGATCCCGAGCGGGCGTGTGAAGCGCTTATTGATATAGAGCAGAGTTACAGTGACAATCTTGATGTCCAAATAAGGCTGGCTGCTGTATGGTTAACATTTGAAAACAATGCTATTAATGGTCAGCAAAGCCAAAGATGTCAAAAACGTCATGACTTTTTGGCTCAATTAACGCCTGAAGCCGATTGGAGCAATTCGACTCAGCTTCAATACGGTGAACTAGTGTTAAAAGCACAGCAGCCAGCGCAATTTAAGCGCTGGTTTCAGCAGTGGCAAACTCAATTTGTGTCTCAACAAGACAAAAAACAACTTCACGTATTACTTCAAAAATACTATGTCCAACAAGCAGAAAAAGCATTATCTAACCGAGACGACTTACAAGCTATTCATTTATATAAGCAAGCTATTTTTGAGCCAGGACCTTTATTCTATGAGGCTAAATTAGGCCTGCTGAGGGCTTATATCGCTGCAAATCATCAACAAAAGGCGAAGAAACTGAGTGATACCTTGTATCAAGAGCGCAGGCAATTAACTTCAGTGCAAAGTGTGTCTTTTGCTGAGTTGTTGGTTCAGCAAGGTGATTTTAAACAATCAAAATCTTTGTTGACAGCTTTACAACAAAGGAATGATCTTGATGCTATTGAATATCGTGATCTCATGAAAGTGGCATTGGATATGAAAGATGAGACCTTGGTAAATGCAATGGCTGCAAATGCACTGTATCACGCAGAGGAAGTGCCATCTGTAAAATCTGCTATCAATCGACCCCCTTTAAGAAGCTTGTATGATAATGCCGAAGATAACTGGCTAACACGAAATGTGAAGGCGGATATTGATCGTGTTCAAGCGCGTCATCAGGGGCATATTGTATTTGGAATGGACTATGGTGGTCGGGATGGAGCGAATAACTTTACTCAAATACCCATCGAGGCACGAATTCCAATGCCTGATCATGATGGGCACTTATTGCTAAGGCTTGATCAAGTGCACATTGAATCAGGCGATATTCGCTATTACGATAAGGCATTAGATGAGGATACCATTCCAATTAACCAAAGTGATACTGGGACAGCATTAGGTATAGGTTGGAAGGCCAAAAATTGGTTAGTCGATGTGGGAACGACGCCAATTGGATTTGATGAGCATACTTGGGTCGGTGGACTTAGCATTGAGGGTGAGTTACAAGATTGGTCTTGGACTGCAGGGCTATCGAGACGGGCATTAACCAGTACGATTTTATCCTATGGTGGATTAACGGTGCCAGCCAATACGAGCGATCCTGTTGGCGTTAAATGGGGCGGAGTGGTGAGCTCTGGTGTCAAGTTTAATACTAGCTTAGATCTCGGTGGACCTTGGGGGATGTGGACGAGTTCTCAATACCATCAAATATCGGGTAATAAGGTGACTGATAATACACGCTTTGGACAGCTAGTGGGCGGGTATTATAAATGGATGAATACAGAAGAGGAACGCTTAAGTACAGGACTCAATTTGATGTATTTACAATATGACAAAAATGTCAGTGAATATACCCTAGGTCATGGAGGCTATTATAGCCCACAAGCCTATTTTTCTATTTCATTACCGATTAATTATTATGGACGATATCAAGATACGTGGGCTTATTGGTTACGTGCTTCTGTTTCTCAGTCTTGGTCACAAGAAGATGGTCCTTTTTTAACCTCTCTTTCAGGATCCTCCGGCGGGGGGCTGGGTTATGCTTTTTTAGGTGCACTAGAAAAAAGAGTCAGTAAAAAATGGTATATAGGCATATCTATGGATATTGAACGTTCTGACTTTTATGCGCCCAATCATTTTATTTTATATGCGCGTTATACTTTTAATGATCGCTGGCAACGTATTCCTACGCCGCCGACACCGCCCATTTTATATAGTGAATTTGACTAATCAAAGTGATATTGGTGTTAGAAAAACAAATAGCATTTTGAATAAAAATGCCTTTTATCTTTGCAAAAAAATGGGATACTAATGGGTATTATATTCATCATTATTGTAAGGATTGTAAAATGGCCGAAGAAACCATTTTTAGTAAAATTATTCGACGTGAAATTCCCACTGATATTCTCTATCAAGATGACTTAGTTACGGCTTTTAATGATATTCACCCTCAAGCTCCGACACACATATTGATTATTCCCAATCATCTTATCCCTACTTGTAATGAGGTTAAAGCGTCAGATGAAAAAGCCTTGGGTCGAATGATCACTGTGGCGGCAAAGCTGGCCGCGGAGGCGGGAATTGCTGAAGATGGCTACCGTCTGATAATGAACTGTAATCAACATGGAGGCCAAGAAGTTTATCATATTCATATGCACCTTGTGGGTGGCGCACCATTAGGGCCTATGCTTCATCGTCGTCAAGAAGCATAATCTCTTGAAGTGAGTGTGCATGGCATTTCTATTGAGTTTGATTTATTGAGATAAAAAACAGGAGGGTAAAGCTAAAGTAGGCTAACCTGAAAAGAGCAGAGAGCGTTTAGACACATCAATAATAGGGAATACAAATCGATGAGAAAATTATTTTTTATTTTATTAGTGGGCTTGTTCTTAGGTGGCTGTTCTACCAATACAGCGGGTATATTGGCCAGCTCAACAGGGGATTTAAAGATTGACAGTCCAGCTTTTGCCCATAAAGTGAAAGTGGATCAATTAAAGATGCGCGGTAAAAGTGGATCTTTAGAAGGTGTGGCGACTGTGATCAGTAAAATTTCAACGGATCAACATTTACAATATAAATTCACTTGGTATGACGGCACGGGCTTTACCGTCGATGATGAAACTCAAGGTTGGCAACCACTCACTTTACACGGTAAAGAAAGTAAGCAAGTCCGTTCTGTAGCTCCCGGAACTAATGCTTTATGGTTTGAGTTTTATGTTCGAGAAGCACATTTAAATTAATAGAGCTTGCTGAGTCATAAAAAGCCAATGTTATCATTGGCTTTTTTAAGAGTTCGCTTAGAGATAGGTCATAAGTAAAGAGTAATAATCCCTATTCCCTATCATTATTTATTCCTTATTTTTTATTTCTATACTCCTTTCATTTCTATACTTCGACTTCGCCCTCACTATTAAACGGAATGAGTATGTAAAGATAACGAGTATTTATTTTACATATACTTACACTCATCCTTCAGTTTTTATACAGCTTTATACTGTTCTACTGTATTTAAGGGATTCCTTTCTTGTTCTTGTGGGCTTCTTGTGGGCCCTGAAGGACGACGTCATAGAGAGGGAAGGCTACAACGGAGCTTAAGAACTTAAGAGCAAGCTGAACTGAAGAGGATCAAGATGAAGAGCATGGCAAAAAGATTTTATTATTTTCTGATTGTATCGGTGACAGTGGTTTCATTAAGTGCGTGTGTGGCCCCTTGGGGTGGACCACATCATTTTTAATCAGTTTTCATTATGATTATGGATAGGATGGATAGGTCTTATCACTGTTTATAACAGTTTATAAATATAACCGTGTATCAAAAATGAAATAGGGGAGTGCCGCACTTGCGAGTTGAACTTGTTAAACTCGTTGATTGATACAGTTTAGTTATAAAAGTGATAGTCATAAAAGTGATAGTCATAAAAGAGCCGCAAGCATGTAAGTTAAATAAGCCAAGTAAATTAAAGTCATTAAAGATCAAAAGGAGGGTAATCCTATGAAACGATTTTTTTATACTTTAGTTGTGTTAGTGACAATTTTGTCACTGAGTGCCTGTGTCATTTTACCTTTTCCAGGACCAGGATTTGGCCCACACCCTGGACCCTTTCCATTTCATTGATGATATGTTTACCTTCATTTATATACCTGTGACTAATGGGGATTCACTAGTCACGGGTATATTGTCAGCAATATAATGACTGTTCAGTAAAAAATAGCTTCGGCTATTTTTTGCACTTTTTTGATGTTATTATTCAAGATCTTTAAGTACTTACAGACATGACTGATACTTCCATACTGCGCAAAGTGAATCAAGCTACTCCTTGCTCCTTGCTTATAAGATAAGGCAGAGGTTAAAAAAGGACTGAAAATGGGCACGGTATGGACTTTGGGGTTTATATTGATTGTCTCATTTTTACTGGGTTTGGAATGATTGATAAGGGGATAAGGCAGAGAAAAGGTTTGTGATTTAGTACCTTATGTGTTTCTAATCCATCTTTAATGATTAATAGAGTTCAACTGACGGATCTCAAGGGCAAACTTAATGGATGACCTACAAGGAAGAGATAGAGATGAATCTAGCATTATTTGATTTTGATGGCACCATTTCACATGATGATACTTTTACGCCGTTTATTAAATCGGCGTTACCTTTAAAAAGGCGCTGTGTTTGGGGGTTGTGGCTTGCGCCAGCCATTTTGGGTTATCACTTAGGTTGGGTTTCTGCATCGACGATGCGTCAAAAGCTAGTTAAAGCGGCTTTTAAAGGGGTATCGAAAGCCGATGTGATTGCTTTAGGCCATCAATATGCTGTGGATTATTTACCTAAGCAAGTGCGTCAGCAGGCAATAGAGAGATTACATTGGCATTTATCAAATGGCGACAAAGTGATTGTGGTGTCCGCCTCCTTGAGTGTGTACCTTAAGCCTTGGTGTGAGGCGTTTTCGGCAGACTTTTATCGCCAATATCCTGAGTGTAAATATGACAAGTCTTCCGTGTTATTGGACAATAATCACATTGAGCTTATTTGCCCTGAATTAGCGGATGAGCATGGACGATTAACGGGTTTGTATAAAAGGCGGGATTGCACCGGAGCAGAAAAAGCGCAGCGTGTAAAAGAGCAAGTGAAGCTGTCGGACTTTGCCAGAATTTATGCCTATGGGGATACTCAAGAAGATAATGAGTTACTCGCCTTAGCCCATGAAGCGCATTATCAGTGGAAAAGTCAAAGCCAGTAATGAAGGTGTCTGCGGTCGGAACATGATGTTGGTTATTAGCCATTAAGGCTAATTGGGTCAATAAAAATAGCCATTAGTTTAGGGGCAATTCATACTCACCGATGAGGTCAGTGAGTTGATACAAGGTTAAAATTGTTCGAATGATTAATGAACATGACTATTTTTGAGATGACTTTATGCAGTTACACAGATATACGCAAGTTGTTAATTTATTGCCGATGTCTGAGAAAAGCAGAGAGCGGTTATTAACCCAATTGTTTTATCAAACAAGAGGGATTTATACCCATATTACCTTGGATAAATTCATTTCTTTATTTGGCCAAGCTCAAGATCGCGCTCAAAAAGTGAAATTATATTTTGAGAATGGCAAGATTGTTGGCTTTACCTCTTGGAGAGTACATAGAGTGAAATTAGCGAATGGATATTATGATGTACACAGATCTGTTTATATGATAAAGCCCCATTGTCGAAATGCGGACTCTGAAAAATTTCTGTTAAGTGAAATTATAAAATATAATTTTACTCATCTTTTCTCAAAAGCCACTCCCGTATTTTTATGCAGCTCAGAAGGTCCAGTGACTTATTATATTATGCAGAAGTACGTCCCTAATATTTATCCTGTTGCATCGAATGAGCAAGATCGACAATTACATCAATTGGCATTAAATTTAGTTAAAAAGCTAAATTTACCGCTGAGAAGTGAACACCCCATTACGATTACGCCTGTTTGTAAAATCAATGATGATACTCTAAATAAAAAGCGCTGGTTGACTCGAAAAGATGACAGTGTGAAGTATTATTTAAAGCATTGTCCTGAGTACTTAGATGACAATCATACGGATAATGCGCGTGCACTGATTATTTTATTTAAATGCGGTTTTTTACCTTGGTTCAAAAGTATGTTTAATTTTATTCGGCATAAAGGTGTAAACTGGTTTTCCGTTAAAAATAATAACCAAAAATTGCATACAAAAACTAGCCTAATAACAAACCCAAGAACGTGGTTTGAATTAGGTTTTGCCGCCTTAGTGTTAGCTTATTTTACTTTCTAAAATGGGGACTTAGGTCGTTAGTCTAAATTGTGCTTTGGTGGTATGATCCAATAAGACTTTGACATAAGACTTTGACACCTCTGGCCGTTAGCAAATGAGCATGGATTTTACTGGGTTTTATTGTGTTAACCATTGAGCCAAGTGAATATTGAAATTTATAAATAGCTATTATTAAACAATCATTTATGTGGATAATAATGGCTTTGAAAAGAAGAAAGAGTCAGCACTTCATCATCATCGAGCATGACTCATTTGCCTTATTTAGTATTAATCAAAGGTTGTCACTACCAGATATACCCACAATAAATCTGTTCATTTTTTGTGTTACCTCATGCTTGTCAGATCATTACTTTAGCATTTGATGATTTTACAACAATGAGTTTTAAGTATATCTTAACATTCAAAATGTTCAGCAGTCTGAAAGGCGGGTCTTCATTTTTGAATGAATTACAAAATAAGGGACATAACGATGTTAATTGATTTATTACCGATGAAATACCAAAGAAAGTTTTGGAGAGATGATTTAGGAAAATTTATTCAAGAAAAATCTTGTTGTTCAGGTGTAGAACTAGGAACAAAAAATGGTAGCAGTATGAAAGCCATTCTCAAGAGAAATCCGTCAATCAATTTAGTGGGTATGGACTTGTGGGAAGATATGCCTGATTCGAGTCCATATAGAAATAATTCAAAAAATGAGTTGTCGGCTTTAAAAAAAATCCGTAAATATAAAAATGCCTCATTGTTAAAAGGGGACTGTTTGCAGCTGGCAAATCAAATAGAAGATGGAAGTTTAGATTTCATTTTTTATGATTTATTTGACTCCAGATGGTCAAGTGTTAGTTTTGTTAAATCGGTTTTTGAAGCCTATCTTCCTAAACTCAAAAGTTCGGGAATGCTAATAGGAAGAGATTTAAATAAACCTGATTTTCAGGAAGTTCGTAAATTACTTGATCTCAATGAAATCAAGCAATGTGTTATCGATGGCAAAACACACCTTAGATTGGAGTATATTACGGCTTCCTAATAATAGGATGCTCCGCACTAAAGCGAGCCATCTCTTCTTGTAATAAAAAGTGGGCCAAGGAAGGCTGCTTGTTCTAACGATTGAGTGAGGTGTTTAGATTAATACCACTACCTACATTCTATCTTTTCAATTTGGATTAAAGCGGGGGTACATGAGCTGAAGCTGTAAGCTCTGCTCTCATTTAGCTCTCTTATTCATTTACCCAAGTTAGGTGATTGTCTTTAAAAATATCAATGCCTTTTTGGCGAATGTTATCTATCCAATCATTGGCCGTTTTTGCGCTGACATTAAAATGCTCGACGGCAGTTTGCTGTAAAATGCTATGCTCATTTCTAATGGTGGTGGGCATGAGTGCCGCATCATCTGTGTTAATACACACAGTAATTGGGCCTTTACGTATGCCGAATTTGTTGTATTTTTCACCTAAAGTAAGCCATGAGCTTTGAGGAGGATCCCAGCGAAAAATAGGGTGTTCATGATAACGCTCAAAGCGGCCGATATAAATGTTTGAGGTGGGGCAAGCTTCTAAAATAATGCCTTTATCGGCGTAATGTTCCATGCTCCAATCTTGTACCGCCTCATAAAGGGCTAACTCAGCACTGGATATAGAATCAAAATAATGGCCTCGTTTTAAGCCGAATGTTTCATTATGGGGTATTTGGCTCTGATTGTTTGCTAAGCAATCTATTTTTATTAAGGTATCACGATTGGCCAAGAAGCTTTTATCGGTTAAATGCGCGAATAAATACCGATGCCAGAGTTTTATGTGTTCTTTTTGTCTATGGGCACTCAGTGGGCAAGTAAAATCCATGACCCAGTTTTTATACATAGGATCAAATTCATCAATGTGAATAGCAGGTTGGTTATCTTGTTCATAAAGGTTGAGAGCGATAGGGCAGTTTCGTCTAAGCTTCCATGCTTCATATAAGAGTTTAGGTTGCTTGGGCTTACCATAAAGAAATTCACTCCAGTAATGAATTTTTTCTTGTAATAGGTGCAATACCCCTGTCATTGTCGGCACCGTTTGAATGACAGCCAATGCTTTTTGAAAACACCAAGTTAGATTATCTAAATGTTCACCGACAGATACATAAGCCGTTTGTTGTCGTTTTGCCCAAGAGGAAGGGGAAACACCGAGTGCTAATGCATGGCCAATGCGATCGCCCGCTTGATAATCACAAAAGAAAATCGCTTCGTCGATGGCCCTTAAGCCTGATAATAAATGACTAAAATCCTCTCCAGCATGAACTGTAATCACTGGTTTAGGTAAACGATTAATGGTTAATCCATATGAGGGGGATTGGCTGGCACGGAGTACACGCAGCGCAGGGGCAAAGACTTCAATAGGGAGGTCATTCTCATTACCTGCAACATCATAACCTCTTACCGCTTTACGTAAGTCCATGCTGGGGGAAATTTTTCCAGTCAGTACTGTATCATGGGTGACTTCTTGCTCTGAAAAGGTGATGGAGTGGCTAAAATCTTGTAAAAGTGTGACTTGTGATTTAATTTTTTTTCTTTTTGCTTGCTGTAATTTGTCGCCTTTATCATTTTGATTTTTTCTGTTAAGTGAGCGTGAAAAATGCAGCACAAAGTGAGCATTTTCAGCCATGGTTTGTTTAAAAAGTGCTTTAAGGGATTGAGTTAATGCCTTAGGATTTATTTCGCGATGATTGTTGCCTATGGTAACTTCTGGGGATACGCGAAACTCACGCAAGATTTGTGAGTCCATGTCAGCGCTAAGACTGTCTTTTTTAGCGGATAATTGTTGATGACTTCTGTATTTTCGCCCTTTAAATTGAAAAAAATCGACAAATTGGGTTAAGCCAACGCCGCTGACGATCATATAATTACGTAAAATATTGCAGCTGCGAATTAGTTGTAATATTGTCGGTGAGTGTTCTGTATCTTCTTGGTTATTAACTAAAAGTCCAGTTGTAAACAGTAGCCAACGTTTGGTGGAAGGCAAAGCCCTACAATCGGCTTGCATTAAACAAAATTGGCTGTCAGTTAAATTGGTATGACCTTGCATTGATTTTAATTGGGAAATGGCATTGAGTGTTTTATCCTCAAATTGACGAATGTCATCATTATAATCCCAGTATTGTGCCTTGATAATGGCGCGCCGCGGATCATGAGCGTAAAAGGCCTGCACTGCGATGTCATCGGCGAGTAGGCCGCACCAGCGGCTTAGCCTTTTTTTATTAAGCCGTCCACTTTCAAATAGCGTGTATTCGTGGCGCACGGGCCAGTCAAATGTTTCGTCGATGGTTTCACCGTATAAGCAAAAGCTTAATAGGCTGGGGCCTAAATGACCATGGCCGCCGAGATGCACATGATTATCGGCAAACATCTTATATTGGCTATCAGTGGGCAGTGCAAAGGGGCATTGGTATTGCTCAATACAATGGGCTATTTCTTGTACACTAAATTGGTGGTCTTTGAGTAAATCGGTATAGGCTTGAGCAATGATCCAGCTAGGATCTTGCAACGACATTAATGCTAACCAAGCCTGCAGCATGTCAGGCTTTACGATAAAGCTTTGTCCATTCCAAGTTAAGTAAGTGTTTGCTAATTGAGTTAAAAAGACTTTCGTTGAAACTGGATGCTCTTTATTTATCTTATTTGAATTGTCTAAGATGTATAAGTGAAGCATTGCCTCTACATCATCACTGCGTAACTTTCTATGAGTATAAGGCTGGTAATCCATGATGGCCTGATGAAGTTTTGTTTTAGTCTCGGCCAGATCTTGAATGCCATGACTCTGGTTTAAACTTAATTGCAGTAACCGATCCGATGCCAGATAAGCGGTTTGCGCTATGGTGGTGTCATTAACTTTGAGCATCGAAAAAGCCTTCTTCATTCAATTCTTTGATTGCTTGTATGATATTCTGACTTTTCTTATCTAAATTGTTTAAGTAATTTAAATCAATATTATTCGATTTTATTTGTTTTTGGATATAGTGTAAGCAATTGCGAACATCTGATATCTCTATTTTACTTTTAAGTCGAGTTTTTATTGAATCTACTTTTGCTATTCTTCCTTTTAACACTCCTTTTAATAAGATATTTAAATAAAAAGGAATTTTATTTTGTTTAGCACCCTTAATTTTTATATCTGATGACATCATTTTTTCTATTATTCTATTTCTTTCTAAAGTGTCTTTTTTATACAATTCTTTCCAAAAGCGTTGTTCGTTATTATTTTTACCTAATTTAAATAGTTTAAGTATTATTTTCTGTGAGTTTTCTTTATTGAAATTGTTAACAAGGTTAAATATAGGGTGTGCTTCAATTGCGTTGTGTAGCTGATATTCCAATTTAATAGTTTTTAATATTAACGCAGCATTAGATTTTTGATGAATTTTTGCCATTTCTAATGCTTCTTGTTCATCCAATTTTGATTTATTTCGGGAATAAGTACGGTCAGATTGCATAAATTTGTGATGATCGCGCATACTTTCTGACATAGCCCCAATGGCAACATTGGCATGTATGGCTTCGTCTTTTATGCTCGCCCTGATTACAGCGTTGAGAATATTGTATTTAAAGCGGGAAACCATGTCGGTTAAATGTTCATCAGAAAAGTGTTTTTTTGAATTTCTAATATAATTTTCACGAATGACATTAAGCGCAGTAAAACTGCTATTAAAACAGTTTGCTAGTATGGCAATTAAATCCACTTGATTTAAACGAGTGATACTTTCCTTATGTTCATTATACCATTTTTTAATTTGAACACTTAATGCGTAAGCACTTGAAAGTTGGGTTTCTTCGTTTGTTGTACTGCCTTCACTTTCTTCATCATCAGTTTCATCATCTATAACGGCAATCTTGGTTTGATTGAGGGCCATGATGGAATAAAAGGGTTTACGTACAAGCATTTGATGAAGATCATTAAATGCATTTTTTTCATTGAAACCGGTGAGGGAATAGAATAAAATCTCAAAGGCACGGCTGAAAAAGACAAACTTATGTTTATTATTTAAAGAAGAATACAGTTCATCATGGGTATAAATATCCAGTAATACTTGTTCCATTGAAGCAGGTGTTTTCTCAATTGCCTTTTGTTGTGTTTGGCTAAGCCTACCTAAAATGTCTGTTGAGTCTAATGGTATTGGATTTTTATTTCTTAAATGGTTACTAACTGTATCTTCGACGATAAAGAGCTTGGTTGTGATAAATTCTACTGGCGGCATGGGGCGTAAATTTCTTGTTTCATTATCAAGCACAGATTTTAGAATGCTTAAATTACTTTCTTGCTTTTTATTACTTTCGTGTATTTTATTAGGTTGTGAATAAAATATTAGGTATTCAAGTCGTTCTATTTGACTTTTCAGTACGGGATAGCTTGCCCAAGGGTAAAGGTTGGCATCGGCTTGTAGTTTTATGTTGAAGGCTAATAAGGTTTGAATATCAAAAGGCTCACCTTTATCGCGATGTAATAAGGTTAAAGCTGATTCTGCATTGGTAAAGGCTTCACCATTTTGTTTTTGTTCGGCCCAGTTCTTAAAATGGCTCCAAAGCGTGATTTGTGCTTTATTCTCGGTGATATCGGGCTTGTGGGCACTGGTTCTGTCGGGTAAATCTTCGGGTTTTAGGCTTCTAACCAATTGAGTTAGCTCACGGGCGGTTTCAGGCTTTGGCCAGTTTTTACGTGCTTCATTATTTTTGCAAAGAAAGTAAAAAGTATTGAGCAGCTTTTCGATATAGTCTTTATAGCTTAATGAACTTGAATTTGTCTTATGTTCATTTAATATCAGACTCAATGTCGGAATAATTTTATCTATGCCAAATAAGCCTATGCGCATAGGACTTGGAAAGACCTTAGTGAGATAAGCTGTGGTGAGAGTTTTACTCAGTTGCTTACCGTCATGGATAAGTTGTTCATTTTTACACTGCTGACTATAGGACTTATCATCAAAATGCATGTGGGTCATATGCTCATACAGTTTTAAGTCACCGCTAACAATGGGGATGATATAGGGGCAACCTAAAAAGCGACGTACCTCATCCACCACCTCAAAGGCGCGTTCTAATGCCATATCTACATCGTCAATAGGGACGACTAGCGCATGGCAGCTTAAAATTTGAATGGCTGTCTCAACAAAGTGGTGAAAGCGGTTTTCAATTTGAATGCCTGAACTGTATTTTAAAATTTTATCTATGCCTGTACAGCCATTAAATTCATCGGTTTTTCCTAATGAATCTGCAAGATTCTTTAAACTTTGATGAAACTGTTCTCGTTTGTTTCGATGATTGTTATCAGTGCAGGTTTGTTGGTTGAGTTTGTGACAGACTGCTTGATAAATTTGCGCGATAATCACACTGGCAAAAGAGTCGTTATTCATCAACATAGTGGGGTCGATAACATCAAGAAAGTACAGTTCGCTGACTTGATAGTTGTGTTTGCTATGAGCTTCTTGTTTCCACATATTTTCAGTGTTACGCAAAAAGACGGTTTTGCCTGAGCCACGTGCTCCCGTGATGAGAATAGCATTATGGGAGAGCCAAGTCTTATTACCAGTGATGCTTTGACGAAATTGGCTATATTTTTTTGCATCATTAAGAATGGTATACAGGTTACTGACTAATGCGCTACGGGCATTATCTTGCCAAAATTCACTATTATTTGATGTGTTTTCATTAGCTGATTTACCTGATATATAATCATCAAGGTACTCTTCCTTGGTTAAATTCAATTGATAATTCATTATTTCTTGCCTATTATTTTTTTATTTTAAGCCAGTTCATTACGCCTGTATTGGCAGTGTGATAATCACCAACAATATCTTTGTGAGTTTGAATGCGGTTTTGTTCTTCAAGGTGCGATAGTTTGCTGAGAATATTGTCTTGCTCTATGCGTATGATGTTTTTATCTTGCTCATGAACGGCGAGTTGATATTCACGAATAAGCCGTTCAAGGTGTTCCCGCATTAAACGGTTACGGCTCCAGCCGCGAGTAAAGCCTAATAAATGGTTGGTAAAATAGGCCCAACAAAATGCAACTAATCCGATAATGGCGATCAGCGATAAGTGAGGTTTAATTACTGATAACCTGCTGAAGAATTCAGGTAATTTTATATCATAATATTGCTCGCCTAAAGTGGCTAATATGGCCATTAATGCGATGGGCAGGCTATAACATGCTATATGTCTGGTCAGTTTACTTTTTCGGTGAAACCTTTTTTCTAATTTTTTGTATTGATGAAGGTAATAATTCAACTCTGCATAGGCTTTATCATCAGGTAGAGCTTGAGTATTGATCCGTTTATCTTGGCTTGCCTTCCTAGTGCGTCGACAGCATTGAAATTTCATTATTCTTCTCGGCTCGTTGCATGTGTTTTTATTTCTAAAATGCGTTTTTATGCTTCAATGTTATTCAAAATGATTTTTTATCAAAATGATGCAAACACAAGTATTTAACTCTGAATAAAAGGTTTAGCAGCTAAATGTAACATAATGTACATTAATTTAACCAGATGTGGTTCAAGAAAATGTTTATTGGTTGCTATGGCACTAAGGTGAGCAAAAAAGAAGTGCGCAAAGAAGAGCACAAATAACAGACATGACGAACGGCTGGCCAATATGGATAAAACCCTTAGCGTAAATGCTGCTGGCGGTATTGATTGGGAGTTTGATTAAACATTGTTTTAAATGCAGAAATATAGGTGGCGTCCGAGGTGTATCCCAATTCCATTGCGATTGTTTGAATAGACTTTGTTGAGTTCAAGAGTTGTAGTGATAATACTAGCCTAATATTTTGCCGCCATAATGAAAAGGAGCGAGCAAATTCTTTCGCGCATAGTCGAGACAAGGTGCGTTCAGATGCCCCTACTTGCGTTGCCCACATTTTTAGTGTCAATGGCAGGGAAGGTTGTTGTTTAAGCTGTGTAAAAATAGACAACAGCCGCTTATCTTTTGGAATGAGTAAGGGGATTTCATAACGGCTTGCTGCTTCAATTTGATCTCTTAATACCATGAGTAAGTGAGTGATAGTGGACTCTGCTTTTGATGTTGATACCGAGACTGGGCACGCTTTCAAGGTGGGTTGCTTATCAAGCTCTCTATCAAGCTTCCCATTGAAAAAAAGCAAAAGCAACTCTTTTAGGAATGGGCTGACAAGGCAAGGTTTAGGCTCATCGTTAAATTGCACATATTTGTTGGGATTGAGATAAATGGCTAAAAATTGCGTGTCGGTGATGGCGACGGAGCGATGAATTGTGTGTGCGGGAATATAAAGCATGCCATTGTGGGGAACGATGGCACATTTATCATCAATATCTGATTGCAGTAAGCCTTGAACAGGGAAGACGATTTGATGCCATGGATGGGAGTGAAAGTCATCGATATGGCCAGCTGGCATTTGAATCGTTTTTGTTATGAATTGCTGCTCTGCTAATGCTTGTATGAGTTCGTTAGCTTCCATGGTTGGCGGTTTAACTATGTTAATTGGCTTTTCATATAAAGTACGCCATTTTAATTAAATGTAACATGGTAAGTCAATTGATACAGTTAAGGGTGGTAAGATGCATATTCACTTTATTATTCACGAACATTTTGAGGCGCCTGGCGTTTATGAAACTTGGGCGAAAAATCGCCGTCACACCATCAGCTACTCTCGCGTATATCAAGGTGATCCGCTTCCACAGCAAATTGACGATATTGATTTTTTGATTGTCTTGGGGGGGCCGCAATCACCTAGAACAACAATGAAGCAGTGTGCGCACTTTGACACGCAAAGCGAACAGGCTGTTATTTTAAAGGCTATCAATGCTGACAAAGTGGTACTTGGGATCTGCTTGGGCGCGCAATTAATTGGTGAAGCCTTAGGCGCGTCCTATCAACCGAGTTCAAAGCCTGAAATTGGCAAGTTTCCGGTGACTTTAACTGAATATGGCTTGGCCCATCCCTTGTTTAATCATTTTGGTCCAACTCTTGACGTAGGTCACTGGCATCAGGATATGCCAGGGATGACAACCGATGCACAACTGATTGCGTATAGTGAAGCTTGTTCGAGACAAATTATTGCCTATGGTGAGCGAGTTTTTGGTTTTCAATGCCATATGGAGCTGACCAAAGCGCTTGTGGCACTGTTAATTGACAATGATGATTTCAGTGACACAATAAACGAGCCTTTTGTTGATGAGCCAAAGGCATTGCTGAGCCACGACTATGATGAAATGAATCGAAAATTATGTGAGTTTCTAGATAAATTAAGCGATGATTATCAAAGGTTTATTTTAAATGGATCGGTTATGAGTTAAGCTGTTGTATTAGAGAAAGTGCTTCTAAAGACTATCTAATAACAAATTATTTACTTATTAAAATCAGTTAGATGCATATGAATTCTAGAATAGCATATGCATCATCGACTGAAGGTGTATTCTTAAGGGGACTTTATTGTTTAAGTAATAAAGACAGCTAAGCAGAGGCAGAAACCTTAAACAATCGATTTTTAAGTCGATCTCCTTCCATTATTCCTGCTAAAGGATGCAGAGCGGTATCGACTGAAAAATCCTCACTCATTGGCACTGGCACTTTCTGCTGCTCTTCGGATGGTTGCTCTATGGGCCTTTTTTCAAGATTTAACAATACACCGTTCATATCCATGTCATCAAACATGGCTTTAAGCTGATTAGAAGATATGGGGGTAACCGTTTGATCGTCACACCTAAACCAAGTATCACCTACTTGTTTATACGTAAACCAATGGCCTGAATTAGCGTCACTAGGATCTTTACCAGAACGATGGCAAGCAACTGAAGTTAAATGGTAATATTCTGTGTTGCCTTCAATGTCTTTTAACGCTAGCCCTTCTTGGCTACGGGCTGCGGCAAGATCAATTTTATGCCCGACCCTCACAGGTTTTAACTCTGTAAATGAAAAAGTAAAGCGTTTTAAGTCAAGCATCATGCTGTTAGGCAAATTTTTCAAACCTAGCGTCTTTGTATAGGCAACTTCTTTACCATCATAGGCTCTATATAAGGAATTTTTATCCTCGATCCTTTCTGTGATAAAAGTACTGGTAAATGCCTCTTTTAATGTCGTTACTGGCTCAATGCCATTCATAGACTGAAGTGTCAACATGGCTGTTAGTGGTGCAAGCGTGACACTATCGGCATAACCATCCGGCGATACAATGCTGGATTCTTGCATGCCATCTATGTGGTGAAAACAGAGGCGCGCAGCCAATTTCGCAATAATTTCTGGGGAATGCCCCATTTTTTTTGCATCTCCCGACGCATCTATCTTAAACAGATCCCGTGGATTATTTTCACTCGATTTGTTAGCCATCTTCTGTGGAGAATCAGCTAAACCTGCAAAGATTGCTTGACGTAAATGCTGCCCAGCTTTTCGTTCTTGCAAGGAAACCTCTCCGGTAATCCACTGCCTAATGGGAAGCTCTGCTTTATCCATAAAATATTGATAATCAGCCAACTCCTCTTCAAGCACTTTAAGTGCTTGAAGATCTTTTATCTTTCGCTCAGCTTGTTCAATACTTTTTCTAACATCATCTATTTGCTTTTTTGCCAAATTTAAGTCGTTGATATTAATGTCTTTCTTAAGTTTAAGTTCTTTATAATTAAACACTTTTATCTGAAGCTCTGTTTCTAGCTTTTCTACTTGCTGTTTAATTTTAGGCGCAAGTGTTTCAAGCAGCGTTTGAGTATCAATTAACTTTTTTCCTGTATTTTCAATGCGATTAGTTAGCGCTTGAATTTTATCTGCTAAGATCCCTTGCATGTAATTTCTATCTAAGGCGGTTTCCCATGTTTCAAAGCTAATTGATTGTAAGGCAGCATTAATAAAGCAATTGACTCCACCATTATTTAATCCCAGCGGAGAACGAGTAAATTCGGCGCTCATTAGTGGATCAGTAAATAACTCAACACCTTTAACTACGATTCCAAGGTTAATATCAAATTTTTCTACATTGCCTATTGCACCAATAAATGTGCTGTTGTCCTTAAAATTGGCCTGTCCTTTGTCTGTCGCTAAACGTTTAAGCTCTCGAAAAGCATTGTATTTCTGCTGATCGTTCTTCGCGTCTAGGTAACGTGTTATCACTGCTTGGGCCGCATCATGATGCTTTGCAGGAAACAGATCCTGAACTAAAGACCAAGATAACGCTGCTCCTTGTTTTAAAGCAAAAAGCGTCTCACTAAAACACTGATCTTGGCTAAAAACGATCATAATGTCAGTGTCAGCCACCACGCCCTTTATATCATCAGAAATTTTATTTTGTTGATATTCAACAAAGTTATGTTTAGTTTCAGGCTTAGCTATTATTTTAAGTGCCGAAAAGGCAGCATATTTTTGCTGGCTATTCTTAGCATTCAAATATTCAGTAATCAAATTGTTAACTGAATTATATTGCTCTGGTTGAAACATAGGTGCAAGCTTATCAAAGGGCAAACGAGGCTGCTTCAAACCGCCAATAGTCGTGGAGTAAAGATCCACTCCCTCTTTGACAATGGCAATATGTGCTGTATATCGCGCTATACTATTTTGCTGACTCTTATCATTATCTATCACCTCTTTCATTTCCACAAAACAGGCTTGCTCCTTTAACTGAGCGAGGTTTTTAAGTTTAGTAAAAGCTTGATATTGTAATATGCCCTCACTGGAAGACATCAAGGTTAATAAGGTCAATTTTGCTTCATTTCTCAGCGCGGGAGTATCAAACATTGGCGCTATGTTAAACCAAGTTTGACTGACCGAATCAAACAAGTCAGGTTCCAGATTATTTGACTGTTGGAGCTTGCTAATATCAGCCATAAGATCACTAACACCAAAGGCCGTCTCTTCTTTGTCTAGCGGGACATTTTTTACAGAAAAAGTTACATGGGTTATATCATCAGCATGAAGATCAGCAGGCTTAAGGTGAACATTCTGAGCATTAAGTGATATTTTGAACACCACATCAAAGTGACCCATTTCATTCATACGAATTTGAACAGGTTCAAAATTGCCTTGATATTTTTCGTTTGCTAATCCTTTTAATGCATAAAAGTCTGCTATTTTTTGATGACTTTCAGTATCATCACCAATGAGATTGTAGAAATGGGTTAAGGCCTCCACTTTATTGGTACCAAAAAATAAATCTGACACTTTGTCCCATTTAGAAATAATGCTTTCTAACTCACGTCCTTCGACCTTAGCTTGCTTAACTTGTACTATTTCTTCATCTGAAATTGTTTTGCTACGATTGAATGCAAACCAAGATAAATACGTATTTCTAACTGATAAATCAATGGACATTGTGATTTTATAACCTTAATTTATTAATATCGATACTCTTTATCCATAGCAAAGCCAATAAAAACATTTTATTACAAGTGGTTAAGTGTTATTCACTTAAGGAACACTTAAAATATCAATAATGATATACTTCTTGGGCATGAACATTTTCTGCTATGGACTGAAAAAGGAAAACCTAATTTTCACTGCACATATAATAAGAATAACCTTTAACATCATCTATCAAAAAACACGCTTTTTATTATTTTATGACAAAATAAAGTATTGATAAGTCACTGAATATATACCTGAGTATAAGAGCACCCACAATTGGAACGATAGTTGAGCCCTAGATTACTAATGACATAAGGTTTGCGTTTGCACAAAAGCCTGCGGTAGCAATGAATACCCATGAATGATGGAGAATACACAATATCATTATGACCGATAAAGCCAAACGCCAGCTTATAACTTTCCCTTTGTGGGTGGGCACTCACGGTCTTTGCCGTACCGTAGGTGATAAGGATCCCATTAAGCGAAGCTTAATATTCAACGCCCTGCGTGAGAGGAAACTGTTACGACGAAAGGGTTGCTAATATGTGTAAATGCCTTAGCTTAAATGCTGAGGGCGGTGCAGATTGGCTTGTTGCTCTGTTAATTGACAAGGATGATCTCAGTGGCACAATAAACGAGCCTTTTGTTGATGAGCCACGACTACGATGAAATAAATGAAAAGTTACATAAGTTCTAGATAAATTAAACTATGATTATCAAATGGTTATTTTAAATTAATATGTTAGGCAAAGATTTAGTGTAATAAGAGGCGGCGTATCACAAGACGGCCTAATAGCGAATCACTCAACAAGTGATGGCTAACATGTTGACTTGTTTAATGTTAATGGATCGTTTACTTTATTGATAGCGTTGGTTTAATAGAGATTGGTTCAATGGTGTTTGGCTCTGATGCGAGCAACGCATATGCAAAAGATTTATCAAAGGAGTTGAGTAGTGGAAGGTTACAGAATAAGTACCCAGTTTTCTGAAATGGATTTATCGGTTATTCATGAATATATTGCAAGTTCATATTGGGCTGAAAATATTCCTCAAGCAACCATGCAAAAGGCAATGGAAAATTCACTATGTTTTGGTGTGTTTACTGCGCTAGGCGAGCAAATAGGTTTTGCTAGAATGGTGACTGATTGTGCCACATTCGCCTACTTAGCGGATGTTTTTATTTTAGAAAATCATCGTGGTAAGGGATTAAGTAAATGGTTAATGCAACATATTTTAGACCATCCTCAACTGCAAGGGTTACGCCGCATGGTTTTAGCGACGCGTGATGCGCACGGTTTATATAAGCAATTTGGTTTTAATGCATTAAAATCGCCAGATACATTTATGGAGTTACATCAACCGAATGTATACAGTCCACTTTTGAAGCGAGAAGTTGGATGACAGGGGGCTGATTCTCTATCATTTAATTCATTCGAAGAAACACACCGTTTTTACTCGCTCTCTTGATTTTTAAAATCAGTGTGAATGAGAAAATAACCATCGAAGGCAGGGTGAGGTTTTACTTTGTAAAACGCGTCGAACGAGATGTATGGACTCCCTTCCCTCGAAGGAGTACGGTCTGAATTTGACCAATTAGCCAATGGAGCCCACACA
>NZ_CANLZC010000022.1 GCF_947495455.1 uncultured Shewanella sp.
GGTGATTGTAGCTCAGTTGGTAGAGCCCCGGATTGTGATTCCGGTTGTCGTGGGTTCGAGCCCCATCAGTCACCCCACTTATTCAGTGTTAGAATACAAAAAAGCGACCTTAGTGAGGTCGTTTTTTTGTGTCTGTAATAAAAGTAATTTAAGCAAATAACCCGCCATGTATCACGGGTATAATCTGATTTTTTCCATTTGAATATATTCAGAGTAAACCCGTTACTCCGTCTGTTTTTTGAAAGAAAATATGCGCTATTGTTGTTCTTGTTATTAAATGTATTCCATTTACTGTTGAATTTTGTATTTCCAAAGGATTTGAGTATATAATATCGCGTCTTGATATCTATCAATGAATAAGTGACCAGTGCTAGACGCCAGTCTTTACGGGTAGACTCGTTAGATTAACGGATCAAGAAACGAATATTAGAATGGTTGAATTTTTCGACTATTTAAAGGACGTTAGACATATTTCGAGGTAATAAAATGCAAGTTTCTGTTGAAACCACTCAAGGCCTAGAGCGTCGCTTAACGATTTCTGTTCCTGCTGAGCAGATTGAAACGCTTATTTCAAACAATTTGAAGAGTGAAGCGAAAAAAGCACGTATTCCAGGTTTCCGTCCAGGTAAAGTCCCTGTCAGTGTTATCAAGCAACGTTATGGTAAAGCGATTCGTCAAGATGTGACGGGTGAAGTGATGCAGCGTAATTTCGTTGAAGCTATCATGGCCGAAAAATTAAACCCTGCAGGCGCACCGACTTTAACACCTGGCAACACTGAAGGTGAGAATTTTGAATTTATCGCCACGTTTGAAATCTACCCTGAAGTCGAGTTAAAAGATCTTGATGCCATCACTGTTGAGCAGCCAAAAGCGGAAGTGACAACGGCTGACATCGATGCCATGATTGAAACACTGCGCAAGCAACATGCTAAATTTGAAGTGGTTGATCGTGAAGCGGCGACAGGTGATAAAGCGAAAATCAACTTCACAGGAACCATCGATGGTGAAGAGTTTGAAGGCGGAAAAGCAGAAGACTTTGAATTAGAGCTAGGCAGCGGCCGTATGATCCCAGGTTTTGAAGCGGGTGTTGAAGGACATAAAGCTGGTGATGAATTTGAAATCGATGTAACTTTCCCTGAAGATTACCACGCTGAAAACCTAAAAGGTAAAGCGGCTAAATTCGCTATTACAGTCAATGAAGTACAAGGTGCTGATTTGCCAGAAGTGAACGATGAGTTTGCAAGCT
Organism: uncultured Shewanella sp.; assembly: GCF_947495455.1. Classification (GTDB taxonomy): domain Bacteria; phylum Pseudomonadota; class Gammaproteobacteria; order Enterobacterales; family Shewanellaceae; genus Shewanella. Next base: position 1,247 of record NZ_CANLZC010000022.1, read on the forward strand.
TGTTTGGTATTTCTGAAGGCGGAATCGATGCGCTGCGTGCTGAGATCAGCAAAAACATGAGCCGTGAACTTGAGCAAGCGTTAAAAGCGAATGTGAAAGAGCAAGTGCTTAATGGTCTTTTAGAAAAAAATGACATTGAGCTGCCTAAGGCATTAATCGAAGGTGAAGTGAAAGTTTTACGTGAGCAAGCCATGCAACGTTTTGGCGATCAAGCGGCAAACATGCCTGAGTTACCTGCCGATTTGTTCACTGAACAGGCTGAGCGTCGTGTGAAAGTGGGCTTATTATTAGGTGAAGTGATTAAGACAAATGAACTAAAAGCAGAAGAAGATCGTGTTCAAGCTTTAATTGCTTCTATGGCTTCAGCTTATGAAGATCCAAGTGAAGTGGTTAACTACTACAACAACAATAAAGAGCTTATGCAGAACATGCGTAACGTTGCTTTAGAAGAACAAGCGGTTGAAGCTTTGTTAAAATCTGCTACATTGACAGAGAAAGAAGTCAATTTTGAAGAATTTATGAACAAGGCTACGGCTCGCGGTTAAGCTTAGCTTGACTTAAACGGCTGTTCGTCATTTATAATGGCTCGTATGAGGTTCGCTCATGCGAGCCATTTTTATTTAGGGAAGGTAAAACATGAACCAAGCGCCAGAAACAGTACTTAATGCACTCGTGCCTATGGTTGTTGAACAAACGGCTAAAGGTGAACGTTCTTATGATATCTATTCTCGCTTATTAAAAGAGCGTATCATATTCTTAGTGGGTCAAGTTGAAGAACATATGGCAAACCTTATTGTGGCTCAATTACTGTTTTTGGAGTCAGAGAGTCCCGATAAGGATATTTTTCTTTATATTAATTCGCCAGGTGGCTCAGTTACCGCTGGCATGGCGATATATGATACGATGCAGTTCATTAAGCCAAATGTGAGTACCGTTTGTATCGGTCAAGCGGCAAGTATGGGATCATTTTTACTTGCAGGTGGAGCGAAAGGAAAACGTCATTGTTTGCCTAACTCTCGTGTGATGATCCATCAGCCATTGGGTGGTTTCCAAGGGCAAGCATCCGATATTGCCATTCATGCACAGGAAATTTTAGGGATAAAAAGTAAACTCAATTCGATGCTGGCTGAGCATACAGGTCAGCCAATGGAAGTTATTGAACGTGATACGGATCGAGATAATTTTATGAGTGCGGCAGAAGCGGTTGAATATGGACTGGTTGACTCAATATTAACAACTCGAGGCTGATTTTTGTTTTAGGCTGAGCTATGCTGAGTTTAATGCAATGAAATGATTCAGGCAGTAAAGTAACTGCAAAAAGAGGTAGAGTAATGGGCGACAACAAAGATAACGGTGACAGTGGTAAGCTACTGTACTGCTCTTTTTGTGGAAAGAGCCAGCATGAAGTAAGAAAGCTGATTGCTGGGCCATCTGTGTATGTTTGTGATGAGTGTGTTGAGCTCTGTAACGATATTATCAGAGAAGAGATTAAAGAAATCTCACCTAAGGAAGAGCAAGATAAGCTACCTACACCTCATGAGTTAAGGGCACATTTAGATGATTATGTCATCGGTCAAGATAAGGCTAAAAAGGTCTTGTCTGTGGCGGTCTATAATCATTATAAACGCCTAAAAAATAGTGGTTCAAAAGATGATGTAGAGTTGGGTAAGAGTAATATCTTATTACTTGGCCCAACAGGAAGTGGTAAAACACTTTTAGCTGAAACCCTCGCGCGTTTTTTAAATGTGCCTTTTACAATGGCGGATGCAACCACATTAACCGAAGCGGGTTATGTGGGGGAAGATGTAGAAAACATCATTCAAAAGCTATTGCAAAAGTGTGATTATGATGTTGAAAAAGCAGAGCGTGGCATTGTCTATATTGATGAAATCGATAAAGTCAGTCGCAAATCTGATAATCCTTCTATTACTCGTGATGTATCGGGTGAAGGGGTACAACAAGCACTATTAAAACTTATTGAAGGGACGATTGCAGCTGTTCCGCCACAAGGTGGGCGAAAACATCCCCAACAAGAGTTTTTGCAAGTTGATACATCAAAAATTCTATTTATCTGTGGTGGTGCTTTTGCCGGACTTGAAAAGGTGATTGAGCAAAGAGCACATACAGGAACAGGCATCGGGTTTGGTGCGCAAGTTAAAGGTGAGAATGATAAAGCCACTATCTCTGATACTTTATTGCAGGTCGAGCCTGAAGATTTAGTGAAGTATGGTCTCATTCCTGAATTTATTGGCCGTTTACCCGTATTGGCGACTTTAGCTGAATTGGATGAGTATGCGCTAATAAAGATTTTATCTGAGCCTAAAAATGCATTGACTAAGCAGTTTGCGGCTTTATTTGAAATGGAAGACGTTGATCTCGAATTTCGTGAAGATGCATTGAAAGAAATTGCTTTAAAAGCCATGACGCGTAAAACCGGTGCACGGGGCTTACGTTCAATTGTGGAAGGCATTCTACTTGATATTATGTATGACTTACCATCAATAGAAAATGTCGCAAAAGTGGTTATCGATGAGTCTGTAGTGAAAGGTGAATCCGATCCTATTTTAATCTATCAAAATAGCGATGCAAAAACCGCCGCCGCAGAGTAATTTTTAGAACAAGTGCTATTCTTAATAAAAAGGAGTCAATCAGGCTCCTTTTTTTGTGCCATTTTTCATTTAATTTTTTATCTTCCATTGAAACCAAAGGTTTTATCCCAATATACTCAGTAAGAATTATATAAAACGGAATCGAGCTATGACACTAGAGCGTGAAGCGCGAATCGAACTACCCGTGTTACCACTGAGGGATGTAGTGGTATACCCCCATATGGTAATTCCGTTATTCGTCGGACGAGAAAAATCCATCCGTTGTTTAGAAGCGGCGATGGAGCAAGATAAACGGATCATTTTAGTGGCTCAGCGTGATGCTGAGTTGGATGATCCTACAGGTGATGATATTTTTGATGTGGGCACTGTTGCGTCTATTCTACAGTTACTCAAGTTACCTGACGGGACAGTGAAAGTGCTTGTTGAAGGTGGGCAAAGAGCGAGAATAGAGCGGTATTCCGATGAAAATGATATCTTTGTTGCGACGGCAGAATATTTGGAGTCAGCGCCCCTTGAAGATAAAGAAGAGGAAGTGCTTGTTCGCTCAGCTGTTAGCCAATTTGAAGGCTACATCAAACTCAATAAAAAGATCCCACCAGAAGTATTAACCTCATTATCAGGCATCGATGAAGCGGCTAGATTGGCCGATACCATGGCTGCTCACATGCCGCTCAAATTAGAAGACAAGCAATCAGTATTGGAAATGATTGATGTTGGTGAGCGTCTTGAATATTTGATGGCGATGATGGAAGCGGAAATTGACTTATTGCAGGTTGAGAAACGCATTCGTTCTCGTGTTAAAAAGCAAATGGAGAAGAGTCAGCGCGAGTACTATTTGAATGAGCAAATGAAAGCCATTCAAAAAGAACTGGGTGATATTGATGAGTCTCATGACGAATTTGAATCTTTAGCGCGCAAAATCGAAGAAGCCAAAATGCCCAGTGAGGCGCAAGAAAAGGCCACATCAGAGCTTAATAAGCTTAAAATGATGTCACCTATGTCTGCTGAAGCGACGGTTGTGCGTAGCTATGTCGATTGGATGATTTCTGTTCCTTGGGTTAAGCGATCTAAAATCAAGCGTGATTTAGCCAAAGCCCAAGACGTGTTAGATACAGATCATTTTGGACTTGAAAAAGTCAAAGAACGTATTTTAGAGTATCTCGCGGTACAAAGCCGAGTGAAGCAGCTTAAAGGTCCTATTCTATGCTTAGTGGGCCCACCAGGTGTGGGTAAAACTTCTTTAGGCCAGTCAATTGCGAAAGCGACAGGGCGCAAATATGTGCGTGTTGCTCTAGGTGGCGTGCGTGATGAAGCTGAGATCCGTGGTCATCGCCGTACTTACATTGGCTCAATGCCAGGTAAAGTCATTCAAAAGATGTCTAAAGTGGGAGTGAAAAACCCCTTATTCTTACTCGATGAAATCGATAAAATGAGTTCGGATATGCGCGGCGATCCGGCTTCGGCATTGCTTGAAGTACTTGATCCTGAACAAAACACTAGCTTTAGCGATCACTACCTGGAAGTGGATTATGATTTATCCGATGTGATGTTTGTTGCCACATCGAATTCGATGAATATTCCCGGTCCTTTGCTCGATAGAATGGAAGTTATTCGTCTTGCGGGTTATACCGAAGATGAGAAACTCAATATTGCCAAGCAACATTTATTGCCTAAGCAAATTGAGCGCAATGGATTGAAAACGTCTGAGGTCAGTGTGGATGATAGTGCCATTATTGGTATTATTCGTTATTACACTCGTGAAGCGGGCGTGCGTTCATTAGAGAGAGAACTCTCTAAGATTTGCCGCAAAGTGGTTAAGCAAATTTTACTCGATAAGAGTATTAAAAAAGTTGATGTTAACCAAGATAATTTAAAATCTTTCTTAGGGGTGCAACGTCACGATTACGGTAAAGCGGAGTCCAATAACCAAATTGGGCAAGTGACGGGACTGGCCTGGACTGAAGTGGGTGGCGATTTATTGACCATTGAAGCGACGTCTGTTGCAGGTAAAGGTAAGCTCAGCTACACCGGCTCTTTAGGCGATGTCATGCAAGAGTCTATTCAAGCGGCAATGACGGTTGTACGTGCGCGTGCCGAGCAGTTGGGGATCAATCCTGATTTTTATGAAAAACGTGATATTCACGTTCATGTACCAGAAGGTGCAACACCTAAAGATGGTCCGTCTGCGGGTGCGGCAATGTGCACTGCGTTAGTATCGAGCTTAACGGGCAACCCTGTTCGTGCTGATGTGGCAATGACAGGTGAAATTACGTTACGGGGTGAAGTGTTGCCCATTGGTGGCTTGAAAGAGAAGTTATTAGCGGCACATCGAGGCGGAACTAAACGTGTACTCATTCCAAAAGAAAATGAGCGTGATTTAGAGGAAATTCCTGCCAATGTTATTGCTGATCTTGAAATCCATCCTGTGAGATGGGTGGACGAAGTACTGAAATTATCCCTTGAAAGACCCATTGAAGGCTTTGATGTGGTCACAAATGTCGGATAATTGCTTAAAAATTAGCTACGCGACAAAAAAAATGCAAAAAAGAGGCTTAACAATGCCTCGACCTGTGGTAGCCTAGGTCGGTGCTGATCCAGTGAGCCAGCCCTTGGCTTCACTGGATTTAAGCGGTATCTTATTTATATTTATTAGGTTTTCTTATAAGACTTGAACTTTAGTTCTAAGCTTGTTATAAAAGCCTCCGCGGACCGCTCTAGACAAGGATTTGGTTGCGGCGCAACAATTACAATCAAGGGGATGACATGAACAAATCTGAACTAATCGAGAAAATTGCTTCTGGTGCTGATATTTCTAAAGCTGCGGCTGGCCGTGCATTAGACTCTTTCATTGGTGCTGTGACTGATGGTCTAAAAGAAGGTGATAAGATTTCTCTTGTTGGTTTTGGTACTTTCGAAGTACGTCAACGTGCAGAGCGTACTGGCCGTAACCCACAAACGGGCAAAGAGATCACTATTGCTGCTGCGAATATTCCCGCTTTTAAAGCAGGCAAAGCTTTGAAAGACGCTGTTAACTAATCATAGGTTGATAGTTAGCCTTTTATGAGGCTTTCGTACTTTCGTAGCAAGATAAACACAGTGTCGACAGTGTTTTTACGAATAGAAAGGGTGATCCCAGTGTGATTGATCATCTCAGAGTGATGAAATGGCCAATGTCAAACTTGGTAACACATCCTCTAACTTAACCATAAAAGGCGCATTCTTGAATTGATGCGCCTTTTTTTTATTAATCGCAACAAGCGAGAAGTCAGATGTTAGAAAAGATCCGTGAAGGTTCACAGGGCGTGATTGCAAAAAGCATTCTAGTGCTGGTGATACTTTCTTTTGCATTTACGGGGATTAGTAGCTACTTGAGTTCTTCGACTGAAGAGCCTGCAGCGACGGTAAATGGTGAGAAAATTACCCAACCCGCCTTAGAACAAGCTTACCAAAATGAGCGTGCTCGATTACAACAACAATTAGGCACCATGTTTGATACATTAGCGGCTAATGATAGCTATATGCAAAGTGTTAAACAGAATGTGCTTGAACGATTGGTCGCAGATAAATTGCTGGATCAGTCTGCAGCCTCTTTGGGGCTGAGAGTATCCGATGAGCAAATTAAAAATGCCATCTTAAACGAGCCTGCTTTTCAAACCGATGGCAGATTTGATAATGATCGCTATCAGGCGATTTTGCGTCAATTAGGTTATCAAGCACAAACATTTAGAGATATGATGCGCACTGATATGACGCGCACTCAGCTGGTTCGCGCCTTGATAACTTCTGAGTTTGTCTTGCCGAATGAAACAGATTATTTGGCAAAATTGCAAGATCAAACCCGTGACTTACGTTACCTTATCGTGAAGTCTCAGCCATTTTTAGCTGATGTAAAAGTGACCGATGAGCAAGCTAAGCAGTATTTTGATGATAATTCAGCACAATTTATTCGCCCTGAATCAGTTAGTTTAGAATACGTTGAACTCGATGCTAAGCAAATGGCAAAAGGGATCACTGTGACTGATGAAGAGGCAAAAACCTATTATGATGACAACAAGTCACAATACCGTACACCTGAGAAACGTCTTGCTGCTCATATTTTGATTGAGAAGGGCAATGATGAAGCGGCGAGTAAAGCAAAGGCTGAGTCTATTTATAAACAGTTACAAGATGGAGCCGATTTTGCTGAGTTAGCGAAAAAAGATTCAGATGATACCTTTAGTCGAAATGAAGGTGGAAAACTGGATTGGTTTGAAGAAGGCGTAATGGAACCCGCTTTTGATAAAGCGTTATTTAGCTTGAAGAAAGGGCAATATTCAGATGTGATTAGCACTGATTTTGGTTTTCAAATTGTGAAATTACTTGATGTCGAAGGTGGCCAAGAAGTGCCCTTTAGCGATGTTGAGACAAAAATCAAAGATCAGTTAAAAGAAAAACAAGCTGTTGATAAGTTCTATGAATTACAACAAAAGCTTGCTGATACTAGCTATGAAGTGCCTGATACCTTATCCGATGCGGCTAAAGCGGTTGATGGAAAGGTTGAAACTACGGCAAGTTTTACACGTAATAATGTCCCTGCGTTATTTAACCAACCACAAATTGTGAAAGCCATTTTCTCATCGAATGTTCTAACCGATGGCATGAACAGCGATGTACTTGAGGTGGAACCTAATCATGTGGTCGTGCTGCGTGCTAAGACCCATACGCCAGCTGGGCCTATGCCTTTTAGTGATGTGAAAGAAGGTATTGTTGCGCAGTTGAAACAAGAGCAAGCCAATGAAGCGGCTCGTGCAAAAGCACAAGAAGTGATGATGGCGGTGGAAAATAAAGACAGCACTGCGGAGTTTACCACCAAGAAGGATGTGACCCGTAACGATCCTGATGTGGATAATGCGATTGTTCAAAAAGCTTTTCAAATGCCCCATTCTGACACTGAATCTGTGGATACTGTTGCCTTAGGCTCAGGTTATGCTGTGGTGATTTTGGATAAAATTAATGCCGCAAAACCTGCAGATGAAGCTCAATTAAAGGCATTGAAAGAAAAATTAACTTCTCAGTACAGTGAAGCGGATTATCGCGCCATTATTGCCTTGCTAAAATCACAGGGCGAAGTGACTTATCCAACGGTTGAGAAAAATTAGTCATAGTTAATTGAGACTTTTCTTTAGCTTGCTCAATCAGCTGGCTGTGAAAGCTTTAATAGAAATGCCAATCATGCTGAGTGATTGGCATTTTTTATATCGATATGAGGCTTAATGAGTTTGATTGATGGGGATGTGTTTCATTTTGGTTTCATCGAGAGGCTCTCGAGGGATAATAATGGATAAGATCCCCTCTTTTAAGCTTGCTTGAATAAGCGTGATAACAGCATCTTTTGGCAGAGTGAGTTCTCGAGAGAATACGCCATAGGATAACTCATTGTGATAAAGGTGTTGTTCTTGCTGGGTTAATTTATTCTCTTTGTCTCCACTGATGATTAACTTATCGCCATTAACGGCGACATTCACCTCGGTTTCTTTCATTCCTGGCACTTCAAGTAAGACGGTATACTGCTCTTGTGTCGTGATAATACCAATTCCATTATATAAGTGATCTTTCAGCGGGAATTCAACATGCTGTAGGCAAGGTCGTTAATTGCTCCTGCATTAACAGACAGTCCCACCATCCATGGTGGTCGCAGATGATTGAAGCTAATAGTTATTCTCGGCTTGGGTTCAAACGTCGCCCTACCTCCCTCATCCATGAGGTCGTATATCGAAAGCAGCTAACGTAGCATAAAGTATGTTGAAACCCGCACACAGTGAGCTTCTCAGACATTCCACTTCAGCGTTGCATTCAATTGAAAGGGAATCACCATTACTGCATAAATGCGCCTTGAATTGAAAAGCCTGAGAAGCTCTGAATTGATCATCTATATAATGGAATTGGTATAACATCCAGTTTAGGTTTGAACAATACCCTATGTTGGATGAGATCTTGGCCAAAAACATGACTCGTTAGGCCAATACTACGAAGTGAGTCATCAATAAGGTGATTCATTTCTTGTTGAAGGTAAGACAGTGAATGTAAGTGTTTAGCAGTATTATTACCTGCTTCAGAGGATGTGCTTGATTGAGTATGGTGAGATAACCAGTTCCATGGATTAAGGCGTTCACTATTCATGACTTACTCCTTAATAGAACAAGGTGGATTTAAATTGAATCAACTTTGTTTTATGTACAATAAATTTAAATAAATCATACATTAGCATAATCTAAAGCAGTTGAAATATTCAAGATAAGCTGTTCAAAGAGCAACTTCAAGCAAAGTTATAGATTAAATTTTGCTTTAAATAGGCTTTTTATTCGATAAGATTGTAGGGGAGTCAGTTTGTTCGTTGTTGCGTGTAACTGATTAATACATAATAGATAGTAGAGTGTAACTCGGAATAGAAGGGACTAATAATATGGAAGGGATTGCAATGAAATATCAACGTACACAATTAGGCATTACCATATTGATTATCATGGGAGTGGCTTTAGGTTTGGTTTTGATGGCGCACCATGTTGAAGAGCAGGCTATACCTTGGTGGATCTATGCTGTGATTATCGTCATCAGTATATTGTTTTCAACATTAACCATTAAAGTGTCTAATGCGCACATTAGTTGGTTCTTTGGCCCTTACTTTTGGCGAAAAAAAGTGTTATTAAAGGAAGTGGTCTCTATCAAAAAAGTCCGTAATAAGTGGTATTGTGGATTTGGAATACGGCTACAATCAACTGGGTGGTTATATAATGTCTCTGGTTTAACGGCGGTTCAGTTGACGTTAAAAGATGGCACTCATATTAGTCTTGGCACTCATGATGCGGATAATTTACTGAAAGTGATAGAAGCACAGATGCCATCGAATGGCATTTAGCAGGTATACAGTGAAAAAAACAGCGGCGTAGTGCCGCTGTTGTCTGTATGAAATCATTATTCCATCACATTGTCATTATAGCTGGATAACATCAAATTCAACGTTGAGGTTAACGTCTTGTTCATAATCGATGCCGTCAATCCCAAAACCAAATAACTTTAAGAATTCTTCTTTGTACTCTCGGTAATCAGTGAGTTCACTTAAATTTTCAGTGGTGATCTGTGACCAAAGTTGTTGACAGTGCGCTTGAATATCATCGCGCATTTCCCAATCATCAAGGCGTAATCGGTTATTATCATCAACCTCAGGTGCTTGGCCATCATTGCGATATAAACGCTCAGTAAACATACGATTGATTTGTTCAATACAGCCTTCATCAATGCCTTCTTCGCGCATCTTTTTAAAGACCATAGCTATGTATAATGGCATAACAGGAATCGCTGAGCTGGCTTGGGTCACAACACTTTTTAACACGGCGACATTGGCACTACCGCCGGTTTGAGACAGCTGATCATTAAGGGCATGGGCGGCTCTATCGAGATCTTTTTTCGCTTCACCTAATGCACCGTGCCAGTAAATTGGCCAAGTGATTTCTGTGCCGATATAGCTATAGGCCACAGTTTTACATGTAGGTGCTAAGACATTGGCTTCACTGAGTGCTTTTATCCACAGCTCCCAGTCCTCTCCACCCATGACTTTGACAGTATCAGCAATTTCTTGCTCGTTTGCTGGCTCAACACTGGTTTGGATGATCTCATCTTTATTGGTATCGACAGCTGTTGTGGTATAAGTATCACCAATAGGCTTTAAGACTGAACGGATCACCTCACCGCTGTCTGGCATTTTGCGCACAGGTGATGCCAATGAGTAGACCACCATATCCACTTGACCTAAATCTTGTTTGATAAGCTCAATGGTTTTTGCTTTTGCTTCATGACTAAATGCATCGCAGTTGATGCTTTTTGAATACAAGCCATCTGCTTTCGCAAATTTATCAAAGGCGGCAGAATTATACCAACCGGCTGTTCCTGCTTTTTTGTCTGTTCCAGGCTTTTCGAAAAAGACGCCTAAGGTGGCTGCTTGGTTGCCAAAAGCTGAAGTAATGCGAGAAGCGAGGCCATAACCACTTGAAGAGCCAATGACTAATACTTTTTTTGGCGCATTAGTATTAACGCCTTTGGATTTGACGAAGTTAATTTGCTCTAATACATTGGCCTCACAACCCACTGGGTGGGTTGTTGTACAAATAAAACCGCGAATTTTAGGTTTAATGATCATGTTTATATTTCTCTTGAAAAATTAACGCTAGGATAAATAAACCGACGGAAAATGACACTTTTTTTTAGTAAAAAAACAGTGATTTTGTCAGTGGTTGGATCAGTTTACTTTTTACGTGAATATAAGGCTTGCTCTTGTATAAGGCGTTGAGTGTATTCATGTTGCGGTGACGTAAAAAGTTGTTCTGTATTTGCTTTTTCAATTAATTCACCTTTTTGGAGTACCATGACTTTGTCACTAAAATGGCGAACAATATTTAAATTATGAGAGACAAAGATGTAAGAAAGGCCGATGTCTTTTTGAAGCTGAATAAGCAAGTTGAGTATTTGCGCTCTTACGGATAAATCTAAATCACTTAAAGCTTCATCGGCAATGATCATTTTAGGGTTTAACATTAATGCCCTTGCCATGGCGACGCGTTGCTTTTGTCCTTCTGAAATCATGTGAGGATAAAAATTGCTGTGCTCAGGGAGTAGCCCTACCTTGATTAACTTTTCACACACTTGAAACTGTCTTTGTTTTTTATTGAGGCGTGTATTAAATCTAAGGGGCTCTTCTAATAACGCACCTATAGTGATCCTAGGATTTAATGAAGTATTGGGATCTTGAAATATCATGCGGATCAGGCGGCACCGATGTTTTAAATCGTGATGTTTTAAGACTTGCCCTTCAAAAAGGATATTGCCTTGAGTAGGCGATTCCGCCCCGACCAGCAAACGAGCGAGTGTGCTTTTCCCGGATCCTGTATTGCCCACAATCGCTAAGGTTTCCCCTTTATTTAAGGAAAAAGAAATGGGTGATAATGCTTGAGTATATTGGCGTTTAAAACCTTTATAACCCGTAAAATAGCTTTTACTTAAATGATTGACCTCTAAGATTGGTGTCATGGATTATTACTCGAATCTTTACTGTCGATAATCTTACTTTGCTCACTATTATAGGGAAAATGACAAGCAAAGGATCGATTTTTTTTCTGGGTCATCGAAGGGGGATTGACACATTTTTTTTGTGCTTCAGGACAGCGTGGCCCTAAGCGGCATCCTATGGGTAAATGTTGTAAAGCCGGAGGTGCACCCGCTAAGGTTTTCATTAAGGATTTGTGTTCTATCGTGCCCGAATAATTAGGAATGTTATCCAAAAGCGCTTTGGTATAATGATGGTAAGGTTTGTCGAGTACTTGGGTTGTGATGCCTGTTTCCATCACTTGCCCGCAATAGAGGACAGTGAGTTTATGGCACCAATTCGCTATGGTGTCTAGCTCATGACTGATGAGCAAAATAGAGACATTTTGGTTTTGATTCAGTTTGCTTAATAACCTGAATATTTGCGCTTGAGTACTTAATTCCATTGAGTCTGTTGGCTCATCTGCGATGAGTAAGCGGGGCTTATTGGCAACGGCCATGGCAATCATGATTTTTTGGCATTCACCTTCAGAGAGCTCCCAGGCATAGCGAGAGATGATGCTGTCAGCATGCTTGATGCCTACTCTGTGTAACCATTTTACTGCGGTATCTTTTTTATGAGCCCGTTGTTTCCATATTGGTGTTTTTTTATCTGTGGGCATGGCTTCGATCATTTGGCTGCCAACCGAGCGAATGGGATCAAGGCAGCTGGAAGGATCTTGGAAGATCATGGCGATATCACTGCCCATCAGATTACGTCTTTCTTTTAAAGACATTTCTAATAAATTTCGTCCATCCCACATCATACGGTCGGCGCGTATATGCCAGTTTTGTCCAGGGATCCCTAATATCGCTCTGGCTAATAAACTTCGGCCGGATCCTGATTCACCGACAAGACCATGGAGTTCTCCAGAGTTAATGCTTAAGCTCACTCTGTCAATTGCATTGACGCGGCCATAAGGCGTATCGAGCTCAATGGTGAGATTTCTAATATCGAGTAAAGGCATAATTTAATGTCTAATGGGCGCAAGGGCCGATCGTAGGCCATCACCGACGAGATTGATGGCAAATACACTGATGAGAATGGCAAATCCTGGGGCTGCCATTGTCCAAGAGGCGGTTAATAAATCATCATAACCTTGTGCAAGGAGTGACCCCCATTCAGGGCTGGGGGCTTGAGCACCTAGGTTTAAAAAGCCCATTGCCGCGATTTCTAAAATAGCGGTTGAAATGGCTAAGGTGGTTTGAATGATGAGCTTTTCCCACACATTTGGCATGATCACATACCAAAACACTTGTAATGTGTTCGCACCATCGAGTTTAGCTGCAATCACATATTCTTTTTGTCTTTCTTCATGGACCGCTTGATGAATTGCACGAACAAATAAAGGGGTGAGTGCAATCCCCACAGCCCAGAAAACATTTTCTAAGCCCGGCCCTTTAATTGCGACCACTAATATCGCCATTAATAGCGAAGGAATTGAAAGTAAAACATCGAGTAAATGACTTAAAATACTGGATTTTAAACCTTTCATCATGCCTGATAGCGACCCAATTAAAAAACCAATACTCAATGAGGCAGCAACGACCAGCAGAGCCATTCCAAAAGTGAGGGAAGCACCATGTAAAATGAGGCTAAAAATATCTCGGCCTAGGTCATCGGTACCTAAAAAATGTTCGACTGTACCTGACACTTCCCATGATGGGGGAAGTAATATGGCTAAAGGATCTTGTTGTTGAGCCGGATAAGGTGCCAACCAAGGGCCCCAAATAGCAATAATGATGAAGCCAATAACAATCCATAAACCGACAAGTGAAAAAGGGTTACTAGAGAAATTTTGCCATAACCTTTGCCTTGGAGAAGGAATGGTATCCTCTTGGTAGGTTCTAATTTGAGGCATATACTTCCTTTTTACTCAATGGGTTATAAGCAGTATGAATGATATCAATGACAATACTTAAAAAGATAATATTTAAAGATACAGCCAAGATACCTCCTTGTACGACAGTGTAATCACGTTGCTCTATGCCAGAGATTAACCAAAAACCGACACCAGGCCAAGAAAAGACCATTTCAACAAGAATACCGTAACCAGTGAAGCTGCCTAACATCAAGCCTAAATTTTTTAATACGGGTATGAAGGCATTGGGCAGAGCGTGGCGCAATACAATACTGCGAGTATGTAATCCTCGAGCCTCTGCTGCCTGAATGAATGGCTGATTCATGATATTCATCATGGCTGCACGGGTGATGCGGACAATGGCGGTAAAAGGTAATATGGCTAAGGTTATCGCAGGTAAAATAATGTGGCGGACGGCGCTGTAAAAAGCGGAAAGACGATGAGGTGAATCGGACAGTAAGGTATCGATAAGCATGAAGCCCGTGACAGGTTGAATATTGTAAAGTAAGTTGATTTGTCCCGAGGTGGGTAACCAGCCAAGCTTTATGCCAAAGCCAAGTGCGATAAGAGGGCCAAGCCAAATAACGGGGTTTGAATACCCTGCAAGAATGAAGGCCATAATAGTATGTTGGCTAATTTTATTTTTACTTAAAGATACCAGCATTCCGATAGGAAAACCAAAGAAAAAGGCTAAAAAACCAGCCGTTAGGGCTAATTCATAAGAGGCAGGTAAGACCCTTTTTAATTCTTCACTTATAGGTTGTTGAGAGGTGGTTGAGACGCCCATATTACCGTTAATTTTTTGCCATAAATAGGCGAGAAACTGTTGAGGTTTACCCCCATCTAGCTTGAACTCTTCGTTTATTTTCAGTGATTCTGAAAGTGTTGGATGAGGTATTCCACTGAGAATAAAATGCTTATTTGCAGGGAATAGTTCAGTAGCGATAAAAAGGACAGCAATTAAAATAATGGAAGTGGCGATAAAAAGATTAAAGCGGCGAAGTAAATAGCGGCCCATTATTGTTTTTCCTTAAAGGCTTTTATATGAATATTCTCGAAAGCAATGCCATTATAAGGATTAATTTGAAATGATGATAATGATTTATCGAGTAATGTGATTTCCTTTGCATGTGCAATGGGCAAAATAGGGTAATGATTGGCAACCATACTCTCAGCTTGTTGATATAATGCTTTTCTTCTTGTTTTGTTTTGTACGGTGCGAGCATGATTAAGCAATGCATCGAGCTTAGGATCGCACCAGCGGGAAAGGTTAGTGCTCGCTGCAATGCCTAAACAGCTAAATAATGGGTAGAAAAAATCATTAGGATCGGTATTGTCAGCATTCCAGCCCGTTAATATTAAGTCATAGCTGCGAATATTCTTGTGCTCGAAATTGACCCATGTAAAAGGAATGATTTTTGTGTTAATACCAATATGATTTAAGTCAGATTGAATGAGTTCTGCCATTTTTTCAGCATCTGTATTGTAGACTCGAGCTTCATATTGCATCCAAATGTTAAGAGATAATGTCTCTATGGATGCTTCTTTGAGTAAGCTTTTTGCTTTGCTAGGGTTATAGTGAATATCATGACTGTGTTTTGTAAAAGCCCATGAGGAAGGGGGTAATATACTATTGGCTTCTTGTGCTGTATTTTTGTATACAGAGTGCAGTAAATTTCTTCGATTGATGGCAAAAGAAATGGCTTGTCGCACATGGCGTTTATCCAGTGGTGGTTTGTTCATATTAAAGGCTAAATAAGCCAAGTTGTGCCCATCTTGCACGTCTATGTAGACCTTGTCATTTTTTTTTACATAGTTAATGTCACTGATTTTTGGCAGCGCTGATACTTCACAATCTTGAGTGATAAAGTGTGATAAGCGTTTAACGTTATTAGTAAAAATATTAAAAATTAATTGGTTAAATACTGAGGGAGTGTCCCAGTAGTGCTCATGACGTTGATAACGAATATATTCGTTTGGTAAATATTCAACAAAACGAAATGCGCCTGTACCGATTGGACGCCAATCGATAGTCCGTAATGGCGTATCGGATGTGATTAAGTGTTCAGCGTATTCTTTTGATAAAATGATACTGTGGGCCGAAGCGAGTGTGGATAAAAAGGGCGCATCGGGCTGATAAAGGTGAAATGCGACTTCATTATCACTGAGCTTGACAATTTTTTTGACGCGTTTAGAAAAGGCTATACTTTCAAAAAATGGATAGCCAGTGATTGACACTGAGTAAAAGGGGTGTTGTTTATTGAGAATACGGTTAAATGAAAAAAGCACATCATCGGCATTGAATGGGCGAGTTGGGGTAAAATAAGCAGTATGATGAAATTGAACATTATTTCTTAGAATGAATGTGTATGTCAGTCCATCATCACTCATGTGCCAGCTTTTAGCTAATGAACCTTCAAGGTTACCCGCTTTTGTTTTGTAATTGATTAATCCGTTATAAATTTGATGGAAAGTGGCGTCAGTGGTGGTATTGGATGCTGTCGTTTGAGGGTTGAATGATTCAGGATTACCTTCAGAGCAGTAGACGAGTCCTGAAGGGGCATTGGAGCGTTCACAACCCGACACTATGAGTAGAATAAAAAGACTGGTGATGAAATGAGCGAGTCGTAATAAAGGCTTTGTCATCGAAACCATTATGTATGCCTGAGTGTAAATATTATTTTAGCAGTGCAGCTCAAAAACCCCAATTAGATTGGTATTACTTATCTAATAAATTGTATTTTTTTAAAATCCCTCTTAATTGATGGTAACTGAGATTCAAAAGCTCTGCGGTTTTCTTTTGGTTAAATTGGCCTGCTTTGAGGGCTTGTTGTAAAATTTGGGTTTCATAGTCTTCACTGAGTTTTTTAAAATCGGTTGGAAAAGAAAGCGGGCTTAATTGAGGGGGAGTTGCACTTTTGTCCATTGATGGAGGTACAGAGATGGGAGCGTGTGGTGCATCCTCATTCAAGCGTGGATTATCATGGCCAGTGGATAACTTTTTAGTACGTTTTTTAGGGCGATAGGGAGAATCAAAAGGATCGATGACGATATTGTCGATTGCATCGGGTGAATCGCCATGCCGATAGACACTGCGCTCAACGACATTTTTCAATTCACGAATGTTACCTGGCCAAGCGTAATCCATGAGTTGCTTTAATGCTCGAGAAGAGAAACCGGTAAATAAGGATTGTTCGAGTTGTTTTGCCATATTAATCCCAAAGTGTTCGGCCAATGGCATGATGTCGTCAGTGCGATGGCGTAAAGGGGGCAAAGTGATCACATCAAAGGCGAGTCTGTCTAATAAGTCTGCGCGAAATTCTCCCGAATCGGCTAATGTGGGTAAATCTTCATTGGCGGCACAAATTAATCGTACATCCGCTCGTATTGTTTGGCTGCCTCCAACACGTTCAAATTCGCCATATTCTATGACTCTCAGAAGTTTTTCTTGAACAAGCGCTGAAGTATTGGCTAATTCATCTAAAAACAAGGTGCCGTTATCGGCGCGTTCGAAACGGCCTTGATGTTTTTTATTGGCACCAGTAAAGGCGCCAGCATCATGGCCAAAGAGCTCACTTTCTAATAAGCTTTCACTTAATGCACCACAATTGAGCTTGATGAAATTTTGTTCCCATCGCTTGGATAAATAATGTAAGCGTTCAGCGATAAGCTCTTTTCCCGTTCCTCTTTCACCAATAATGAGTACAGGCTTTGACAAGGGGGCTATTTGAGAGATATGTTCAAGCACTTCCAATAGTGCATTAGATTGACCGATAAGGTTGTCTTGCTTAAATGAGTTCGCCACGATAAATTTTAGTCTTTTACGCCAATATGTAGTGAAAATAATAATAAGGCGCTAGCCATATAAAAGAAAGTAAAACTTAACATACCATCTAAATAGCTATAATATAAAGAATATTCATAGTTGGCACGAAAAGTGATTGTCTCACTTTGAAATTAAATAAATTTAAAGGGATAACATTATGGGTATTTTTTCTCGATTTGCAGATATTGTAAATTCAAATATAAGTGCATTACTGGATAAAGCAGAAGATCCTGAAAAAATGGTTCGCCTCATTATTCAAGAGATGGAGGATACGTTAGTTGAGGTGCGCTCAACATCGGCCAAAGTCTTAGCAGAAAAGAAAGACATTTTACGCCGTGTTGGTTACGCAGAGGCACAAGTACAAGATTGGCAAGACAAGGCAGAGCTGGCCTTGTCAAAAGACAGAGAAGACTTAGCTAAGGCGGCGTTAGCTGAAAAACGTAAAGCGAATGAGGTGAGTGTACGCCTAAGGGATGAACTTCTGATTATTGAAGAGCAAATTCAAAAGTTAAAAGAAGAAATCACTACATTACAAGAAAAGCTGGCTGATGCTAAAGTTCGTCAAAAAGCCATGATAATGCGCAAACAAACGGCCAGCTCTCGCCTTGAAGTGAAACGTCATTTGGATTCTGGCAAGATTGATCATGCAATGAATAAATTTGAGCAGTATGAACGCCGTATAGAGGGGTTAGAATCTCAAGTGGATGCCTATGAGTTGAGTAACCAACCGTCACTGAAAGATGAATTTGCCGCTTTAGAAGCCGAAGATTCAGTGAATGCAGAGTTAGCGGCATTGAAGAAGAAAGTGCAAGCAAAGAAAAAAACAAAAACTGAGCAATAAGTTGTCGGAGGAGATATGGATACGGAAATATTGATAGTACCAATTATTATTTTTTTAGTGATTGTTGCACCTATTTGGCTTGTGTTGCATTACCGCAGTAAACGTAAAATTGAACAGGGGCTCACAGAAGATGAGTTTGTATTGCTCAATGATTTAAAGCAACAGGCAGATAAAATGTCACAAAGGATTGAGACATTAGAAACCATTTTAGATTCTCAGGCCCCGCAATGGAGGAAAAGCGATGAAGGACACTAACGGAAAAACCTTGTATCGCATACCCCGTTTAGGAAAAATAGCAGGTGTGTGCGCGGGAGTGGCTGATTACTTTAATGTTGAAGTGTGGTTAGTGAGAGTGGTTACCGCTTCCATGTTTCTATTAGGGGGGTATGGCATTATATTGATTATTTATGCATTATTGTGGATGATTTTAGATATCAAACCCTTGACAGAACAGGCCAGTTTTGAACATCAAGATATTGAAATAAAAAACAAAGTTTGGCGACCTGGTGAGCCTGCTCAAACCGTGTTAAGGGAAGTGAACACACAATTCAAATCCTTAGAATCCCGGTTACAGCGCATGGAGCGACATGTTACATCCGATAATTTTGATCTAAAAAATCAAATAAATAATTTATAACCTTTCATAATGAGTCATGCCGTATCCTTCCTTTATAGGCAGCGCGATAAGTTCGCGTTGCTTGTTTATTTATTCATCTCGAGGTGATTTGAGCGATGATGCTGAACATTGAAAATGCCGTAGAAAGAGCGGTTAATCGCATTAACCGTAAAGCACAATCATTGATGCATAGAAGTGTTGATAAACATTTACGTTTAGCGGTTACTGGGCTATCGGGAGCCGGAAAGACTGCCTTCATTACCGGATTAGTGAATCAATTACTGGCGTCAGGAAATCAAGGACATTATGCTCATTTGCCTTT
This sequence comes from uncultured Shewanella sp., assembly GCF_947495455.1. Lineage (GTDB taxonomy): Bacteria > Pseudomonadota > Gammaproteobacteria > Enterobacterales > Shewanellaceae > Shewanella. The sequence continues at coordinate 20,437 of NZ_CANLZC010000022.1, forward strand.
GTGGCATGTTGCAAGGGAAGGGCGTTTATTGGGCGTTAAAAGAGTCCTTCAGCCTGATCTGACCATCGCCAGTTTCAATTATCAAGATGCCATGGCAATGTTAACGGCACAAATGCCTCAGTGGCCACATTCAACGAGTAATATTAGTGAACTAAGACTGGCGATACGTTATCAACCTGAAAAAGGGGTATTGGCAAAATTAACCGATAATGCGACTTTATATCTGGATATTATTGATTACCCAGGAGAGTGGTTGCTTGACTTACCCTTGTTGAAGTTGTCATTTAAGGCTTGGTGTCTATCACAGCAGCTAAGGCAAAAGCAATTAGCTCAATCTTCCCTGTATTTGAGTTTTCAACAAGCATTCGCTCAGTTGAATTTAATGGAAAAGGCTGATGAAAGTCAGCTTAAAACTATAGCCAAACATTATCAGGCCTTATTGGTGGACAGTGTCAATCAATTAGGTTTTTATCATGCTCAGCCCGGAAGAATGCTGCTGCCTGGAGAATTAGTTGATGCGCCTATATTGGCTTTTTTTCCGTTATTTGATATTGAGGAAGTTACGTTTGAAAAGCTGGAATCGAGTGCATCAGACAGTAACTATCACGTATTAAAAACCCGCTATCAAGAATATGTCAAGAAAGTGGTTAAGCCTTTTTATCAAGATTATTTTTCACGTTTCGATAGGCAAGTTTTATTGGTGGATTGTTTGACGCCGCTGAATAAAGGCAAAGCACAGTTTGAAGACATGCGCCAGGCTCTTGATGATATTATGCAGAGTTTTCGTTTCGGACAGTCTCATTTTTTAAGGCGGCTCTTTGCGCCTCGTATCGACAAATTATTATTTGCAGCCAGTAAGGTCGATCATGTGACCCGCTCGCAGCAAGGTCATGTTTTATCATTACTATCAGAGCTCATTAAATCCTCTCATCAAGGGGCTAAATTTGAAGGATGTGATGTTGAAACCATGGCCATTAGTGCAATAAAGGCAACCCGCCATAAAATGGTTAAACACGACCAAGAACAGATTGAGGTGCTTCAAGGTGAGGATTTGATAACTCGTGAATCCATTACTATCTTTCCTGGGGAGGTGCCGCAAACTTTGCCTCAGGGGGACTTTTGGAAGCAGCAAGGATTTGATTTTGTTAATTTTGCTCCCCCTAAACAACTTCCTTTAAAAGGGGCGGATTTTGAACATATTCGAATGGATCATTTATTACAGTATCTCATTGGGGATAAGCTCATATAATAATGTTAGTTTGTTGGAAGGTGCATGATGGAAAAAGAAAAAGCCGATGAGCTTAAGCCAAAACAAGTGTTTTCTTCTAAGGAAGCTTCAAAAGAGGAGTCACTAAAACCCAGTCAGTATTTTAATGCTCAAGATGCTTATGATGATATTGAAGAGGCTTTACCTGATGCGTTGCTTAATACGCTCGATGAAGTGAATGATGCGGTATTGGAGCCTGCAATGAAGCCGCCTAAAAAACGCCATTGGTGGATGAGGCTTATGTTCGTTCTTTTTATCTTGTTAATCGGCTCTGAACTTTATTTAGGCTTACTCAATGCATGGAAGCAAAGTCCTTGGTTGTTTAGCCTTTATACCAGCTTGGTTGCATTAGTGAGCCTTGGTACAATAAAGTGGATTGTGCGGGAATGGCGTAAACTATTAAAACTGAAAGGTGTCGAAGAGACTCAGCAAATTGGCATGCGTTTGTCTGATAGTATGCAAATGGGGGAAGCGGATCCCTTTGTTGAGAGTATTGTGACGCGCTTACCTTCTTCCCCTGCCATTAAGGCTTATTTTAGTGCTTGTACCGATGAGCATAATGATGCAGAAAAACTGATTTTATTTGAAAAAATAGTGTTGCAAGACAGAGATAAGGCAGCAAAAAAATTGGTGAGCCGTTATGCTGGGCAATCCACGCTATTATTAGCGGCCAGCCCATTAGCCTTTATGGATATGGCTTTCATGCTTTGGCGTAATCAACGTATGATCAATCAAGTGGCGGCATGTTACGGTATTGAACTGGGTTATTGGAGTCGCATTAAGCTTATTCGTGGTATTTTAGTGAATATTATATATGCGGGCACCTCTGAGGTGATGACTGATATTGGTACGCAATTGTTATCCGTTGAAATGTCAGGAAAATTGTCTGCAAGGTTAGCTCAAGGGCTAGGGGGGGGATTATTAACGGCAAGGCTAGGTTATCAAGCCATGGCCCTGTGTCGACCTCTTGCATTTGACCAAAGATCAAAGCCAAAATTATCTCATATTCATAAAGAGTTACTCCTAGAATTAAAAACACTTTCAAGCTCAGTGCTTTCAATGAATACATTAAGTAAAGATCGGCAATGTAAAAAGGATTTTACACCTTAAGTGAAACTAATTTATCCTTTTTAGTGTGATTTTTCCTCATCTTGGTTCATGGTGCGTCAGTGCGACTGAACAATACTGAACCTATTGGAGTAGAAAAATGCAGAATAAATGGAAGCTTGCAACACAAACTATTCATGCGGGTCATCAAAAAAATAGTGAAGGGGCGTTAGTCACCCCTCTCTGCCAGAGCGCCACCTTTGTTTTTGAAAATGCAAAACAAGGTGGCGCACGATTTTCTGGTGAAGAGCAAGGTTATATCTACACACGGTTAGGCAATCCCACTACCGCAGAATTAGAACGAAAAATGGCGGTGTTAGAGGGCAGTGAAGAAGCTGTCGCTGTCGCATCCGGTATGGCAGCGATTTCATCTGCGCTATTGGCCAATTTAACTCAAGGTGATCACCTCGTTGCTTCAAAAGCGGTTTATGGCTGTACATTTTCATTGATGAAGGGGCAACTGGCAAAATTTGGGATACAAGTGACCTTAGTGGATTTTAATGATCATCACGCCATTTGTGCGGCCATTAAACCGGAGACGAAAGTCTTGTTTTGCGAAACTCCCGTTAATCCGCATTTGGATGTCTTTGATTTAAGTGCTATTGCTGATATCGCAAAACGATATGCTTTGGTGAGTATTGTTGATAATACCTTTATGACTCCGCTGTTACAGCGCCCGATTAGCCACGGTATTGATATTGTTGTACACAGTGCCACGAAATACCTCAATGGTCATGGTGATGTAATAGCGGGGATGATCTGTGCAAGCTCAGCTCAAATGGAAGTCATCAAATATGAAATTATAAAAGATTTTGGCGGAGTGCTTTCTCCCCATGATGCTTGGCTCATTTTAAGAGGGTTGAAAACCCTTGATGTGAGATTATCGCGGCATTGTGATAATGCGGAAAAAGTTGCTGAGTTCCTAGCATCACACCCTCTTGTTTCCAAAGTGTATTATCCAGGACTGCATTCTCATACGGGGTTTGCGCTATTGGGATCTCAAATGAAGCGTGGTGGTGGTGTTATCGCTTTTGAGTTGCAGGCAAGCTTAGAGCAAGCGATTTTATTTGTGGATAGATTATCTTTGATTTCGATTGCTGTGAGTTTAGGCGATGCCGAAACGCTTATTCAACATCCCGCATCTATGACTCATTCTCCTTACTCATTAGAAGAGCGAACTGAGGCGGGGATCAGTGATAGTTTATTACGTATCTCTGTTGGTCTTGAATCGGTTGAGGATATTATCGAAGACTTAAGTCAAGCGTTAAGCAGTATTGATTATTATCGAACTGAATTAACAGCCGAAATAGAGCATACCATGGATTGATATTGGTACAAAATGAACAATTAATCCAGTTTTAATAAGGCTTTTTTCTTAGTAAAAAAGCCCTATTATTGGCAAATATGAGACTTGTACCCTACATTGGTATGATATGCATTGCTTTGTTATTCACTCATGGAGTAATGCCGATATCTAATTTATATGGAGATGAATTATGAAATATATCTTATGTAGTATGTTATTTGCCCTTTTTTTTATGGGAAACATTTATGCTGGCAGTACTCCTTCAGCGACTAGTTCAGTTAATCAAGACACTTCAAACGTGCAAACGGCTCAAGTGCAGTCTGATAAAATTAATGTCAATACTGCCTCGGTATCAGAGTTGGCGACATTAAAAGGTGTGGGTTCAGTCAAGGCTCAGGCCATTAAGCAGTACCAGCAAAGTCATGGTGATTTTACTTCTTTTACGGATTTAGAAAAAGTCAAAGGTATTGGGAGTAGTGTGATCGAACAAAATAAAGATCGTATTGAGTTTTAGTTTTTTTATTATTTTTTACGTAAATTGGATGACAAATACGTATTGTTGTCGGAATTTACATCTGATTGATGGTGAAGTAATCAGTTGGCATTTAATTGAGGTGGAATTGTGAATTTTAACTTGATTGCATTGAGTGCTTAGTAGATAATTCATTTGTTCTTGAGAAGCTAGTTATTTTCTCAACGAAACCTCTGGTGACCTTAGGGTCCCCTCGCAATGATAGCTTGTGAACTCGGCCAGGCCTGGAAGGGAGCAACCGCAGCAAGTGACTCATGTGCCGAGGTGTGGCTCTAGGGAAACCTCCAAACTATCAATTCATATCAAAATAATCCCCAGAATTTATCAGATCATTACCTTGTATTTTTCAAATATTCGCTAAGCTTAAATGAGTTTTATTGTGCGGAGATAAGCAGTGTATTTAGGCATTGATCTTGGTACATCGGCGATTAAAGTGATGTTACTTGCAGATGATGACCGTGTGATCGCAATAAAAGAGCAAGCAATATCGATATCTCATCCTCATGCATTGTGGTCTGAACAATCACCTGATGAATGGTGGACTGTGCTCGTTAGCTTATTAGACGGTTTATCCTCAACCTACTCCTTTATTGATATTAAAAGCATTGGCTTAACGGGTCAAATGCATGGTGCGATAGTGCTTGATAAAAAAGATCGAGTATTAAGGCCTGCAATATTATGGAACGATGGGCGGAGTTTATTGCAATGTTATGACATTGAACGTTTATTACCTCAATCCAGACAGCTATGCGGTAATCAGATGATGCCTGGCTTTACTGCGCCTAAATTGCTGTGGCTTCAAGAGCATGAACCTAATATTGCTAATTTAATACATAAGGTACTGCTGCCAAAAGATTTTATAAGATTAAAACTCAGTGGCGAATATGCTTCCGATATGTCAGATGCATCAGGTACGGGGTGGTTAAATGTTAAGCTGCGCAGTTGGTGCGAACTTTTACTTCAAGTCACCGAAATGACTGTGGAGCAAATGCCTAAATTATATGAAGGTAATGATATCACAGGTTATTTACGCGCTTCTTTGGCTAAACGCTGGAAAATGTCTTGTGTCCCGATAGTGGCTGGCGCGGGTGATAATGCTGCGGGAGCTCTAGGTATGGGGGTATGCCAATCAGGGCAAGCCATGTTATCCCTAGGGACATCGGGCGTCTATTTTATGGTAAGTGATGGGGCTAAACAAAATGTACAGTCGGGCGTTCACAGTTTTTGTCATGCATTACCCAATCAATGGCATCTGATGTCGGTTATACTCAGTGCAGCCGCTTGCTTAAAGTGGTTTGCGCAAATGATAGGTGAGGTGTCAGTCTTTCAGTTATTAAAAGAAGTCGAGGATTGTGGTGATTTTGCGCCATCAAGAGTCAGTTTCTTACCCTATTTGTCCGGTGAGCGGACGCCTCATAATAATCCGAATGCCAAGGGAGTGTTTTTTGGCCTATCACATTCAACTACCCGTGTTGAGATGACAAAAGCCATATTAGAAGGTGTGAGTTATGCGTTGGCAGAAGGCGTGGATGCAGCTTGCGAAGTAGAAAAGGCGCCCAATAGTATTGCCTTGATCGGTGGAGGAGCTAAGAGTGTTTATTGGTGTCAATTGTTAGCGAATGTGTTAGGCCACGAAGTGGAATATCGCCAAGGTGGAAATATTGGGCCTGCATTGGGGGCTGCTAGATTGGCGAAATCAGCATTTATGCCTAACAATAAGGTAGAGGATATTTTTCTTAAGCCTCCATTAATTGAGACTTATGTTCCAAATAAGCCATTAAATGAGGCACATGCAGATAAGCGAATTAAATTTCATAAGCTGTATTTAAACTTAGTGGATATATTTAATGACCAATAAATCACACTATTAGCCTAGGATGGGTTGAATTTTTGTGGGCTATTTTCATTGCTGTTTGTGCGATCGATATAGGTGTTCTTATTTTTTATTAAGCAAGATCCGGTGACAGGTGTTTGACGCTTTCTTACAAGCCCATTTACGTAAAGAGAGGATTGAGAACATTAGCTATTACCCCTTCCACCGTGATTGCAATAGGTTTAGCTGCACATCATTTATCACTGGAAGAGCAACGGGTCCTTATTAGGTGATGTTGTTTTTTAGGAGGGAGTTATGGATGAATACTTTAGTGGTTTAAGTCGCATAAAATATCTCGGTGCTCTTGACTCGAATCCACTTTCTTTTCGCTTTTATGATGAAGAACGTTTAATTTTAGGACGTTCAATGAAAGCTTTATGCCGTTTTTCAGCATGCTATTGGCATAGTTTTTGTTGGATGGGCGGGGATATGTTTGGAGAGCCTGCATTCAATCGGCCTTGGCATGGATCAAAATCCTTACTTGAAATGGCGCAACTTAAAGCTGATGTAGCCTTTGAGTTTTTTACCAAGCTTGGAGTGTCTTTTTATGCCTTTCATGATACAGATGTCTCTCCCGAAGGGGAGAGTGCGGCAAGTTATCTTTATAATTTGAAAGTCATGCAAGAAGTATTAGCCAAAAAACAACAAGAAACGGGATTATTGCCTTTGTGGGGAACGGCAAATTTATTTAGTCATAAGCGTTATATGTCTGGTGCTGCCACCAATCCCGATCCGGATATTTTTGCTTATGCGGCAATGCAAGTATGTTGTGCAATGGATCTCACTTATGAGCTAGGTGGTGAAAATTATCTTATTTGGGGAGGAAGAGAGGGGTATGAGACATTATTAAATACGGACTTACGTCAAGAAAGAGCCCAAATGGCGCGTTTTTTAAACCTCATAGTGGAGCACAAACATAAAATAGGATTTAAAGGGCCATTGCTTATTGAGCCTAAGCCAAAAGAGCCGACTAAACATCAGTATGATTATGATACCTCGGCAGTTTATGCCTTTTTAAGCCAGTATGGATTAGAGAAAGAGTTTTTGGTGAATATTGAAGCGAATCATGCCACCTTGGCGGGTCATTCTTTTCATCATGAAGTGTGTAACGCGTTTGCATTGAATATCTTTGGTTCTGTCGATGCCAATCGAGGTGATCCTCAATTGGGTTGGGATACAGATCAATTTCCTAATAGCGTGGAAGAAATGACATTAATTTGTTATGAGATATTGAGGCACGGTGGGTTTACCTCTGGTGGTTTTAATTTTGATACAAAACTTCGCAGGCAGAGTATTGATAAATTTGATTTATTTCACTCTCATATTGGTGCCATGGATACGATAGCATTAGCGTTAATCAATGCAGAAAAAATGATCTTAGATAAGTATTTATCAAAAACGGTAAGGGAAAGATATCAAGGTTGGAACACTTTATTTGGAGAGGATATTTTAAAAGGGGATATGAGCTTACAAGTGCTAAAAGATTATGTGCTACAAAATAAGTTGGCGCCGAATATTAAGAGCGGTCAACAAGAGGCATTAGAAAATTATATTAATTATATGATTTATAATAATATTAAGTAGTAGGTTATCAATATAACCGTTCACATTAGCAGGGGGAACCTGTGTTAAATCAGAACATTCATCAAGATGAAAACAAATTTTTGGTGGTATTGATCACTTGTGTTGCGGCGATTGGGGGTTTTCTATTTGGTTTTGATAGTGGCGTGATCAACGGCACTATTGAAGATTTACAGCAAGCGTATCACTCTAATTCGGTTGGATCGGGTTTTAATGTCGCATCCATGTTATTTGGGTGTGCAATAGGGGCTTTCTTTGCTGGGCGATCAGCGGATAAATGGGGGCGACGGACAATATTAATCATATCCGCAGTTTTCTTTATTCTCAGTGGTTGGGGCTCTGGTATTGCTAACACATCGAGTATGTTTGTTTTTTCTAGAGTTTTGGGAGGTTTTGCCGTTGGCGCGGCGTCAATTCTTTCACCTATTTATATTGCAGAAGTAGCTCCTGCTCGTTATCGAGGGGCCTTGGCAACCTTACAACAGGTGTCCATACTTGCGGGTTTATTAGGGGCATTTTTAAGTAATTATATTCTCGCTAATATGGCGGGTTCTTCTATGGCTGTTTTTTGGCTCAATTTTGAAGCATGGCGATGGATGTTTTGGGTTGAGATTATTCCTGCGTTAATCTTTTTATGTGCGCTTTTTTTTATTCCTGAAAGTCCTAGATACTTAGTGGCTGAAAACCAAAATGCAAAGGCGCGAAAGGTATTAACTCGCTTGTATGGATTACATAATGGGCGTATCAAGTTGAGCGAAATTCATGGTTCTTTGTTGTCTGATCATCCTCCGAGTTTTACTGATTTAAAAAACACACAAACGGGTAAGCTTCATCACGTTGTTTGGGTGGGGGTGATATTGGCTGCTTTACAACAGTTAATGGGGATCAATGTCATTTTTTATTATGGCAGTATACTTTGGGAAGCGGCGGGTTATTCAGAAGACAATGCACTCTTGATTAACGTATTGACAGGTGTAGTGAGTATCTCAGCTTGTATTATAACGATGTTTCTCATTGATTCATGGGGACGAAAACCTTTTTTATTATTGGGCTCAATAGGAATGTCAATTACCTTATTGTTAATGGTTTATGCTTTTTCACATGCCAATATGGGCGCTAATGGGGATTGGCAATTGGGAGATTTTGGACTATTAGCGTTAATATCGGCAAATGCTTATGTGTTTTTTTTCAATATCTCTTGGGGGCCCATCATGTGGATCATGCTGGGTGAAATGTTTCCTAATCAAATTAGGGGTTCTGGTTTAGCGGTGGCAGGGCTTATTCAATGGGGTGCGAATTTTTGTGTGACGATAAGCTTTCCTCTTTTATTGGCTTTACTTGGATTAGCTGCAACTTATAGTGTATATGCTATATCAGCTCTAGTCTCGATTGTGTTTGTCATTTTTTATGTTTATGAGACAAGAGGAAAAGAATTGGAAAGTATGCCTTATTAAAACAAATAGGAAAAAGTGTGACTGGCTTTGAAAAATGCCATAGTGGTTAATGGGGAAATGATTGAATGAGCTAAGAAAGGATAGTTGAGAAAAGTTTTGATTAAATTCAGTGTATTTTAAGTGGGCTAAACATAAATATTCTATTATTAGCAAAGGATCGACATTGAATAATTTGACTTCAACTTTCATTGTATTGACACTTGCCTGTGATTAGAAAGGGATATATATAATCAATGAAATATAGCAATAACAATTTTCCTCTTATCATGTCTATTAGTTGTATTGCGGCAATGGGATCTTTCTTATTTGGCTTTGATACCGGTGTGATTAATGGAACGGTGGGAGGGTTAAGACTCGCCTTTGATACCAGTTTATTTGTATCCAGTTTTAACATTGCTTCTATGTTGCTTGGTTGTGGGGTTGGCGCTTTTTTTGCGGGTTGGCTCTCTGATAGTTTTGGACGTCGTTCGATGTTGATGGTCGCAGCAGTATTATTTATTGTGAGTGCTGTGGGTTCTGGTATGGCTCATTCATCAGATGAATTTATTGTGTATCGATTCATTGGTGGACTGGCTGTGGGCTCCGTTTCGGTACTTGTGCCCATGTATATTGCTGAAATTGCGCCTTCACACTACCGAGGGGCTTACGGTACTTTACAGCAGTTTGGCATTATTCTTGGTTTTTTGGTGGTTTATATCAGTAATTATTTGTTGGTTAAATTAGCGGGGACGTCAATCAATGAATTTTGGTTTGGGTTTGAAACCTGGCGTTGGATGATATGGGGGGAATTATTACCTGCAGCTATTTTTTTCATTACTTTATTTTGGATTCCAGAAAGTCCTCGCTATCTTGTGGCTAAAGGTAAAAATAAGTTGGCGTTGCAGGTACTGATTAAGCTTTATGGACAGTTTCTTGGTGAAGCTAAGTTACTGGATATTTCTATGTCACTGTCCAGTGATCATAGTCCTCGGTTATCTGACTTAAAGAATAAAGAAACAGGCAAAGTACATAAAGTTGTATGGATTGGTGTGTTTATCACTGTTTTTCAACAGCTTATTGGTGTTAATGTGATATTTTATTATGGTTCTGTGTTATGGGAGTTAATTGGTTTTTCAGAACTCAATGCCCTTTTTATTAATATTGTAGTGGCATCTGTAGGTGCTGCTGGATGCCTTATTATGATTTTTTTGGTGGACGTTTGGGGAAGGCGTCCACTATTAAAAATGGGCAGTATTGTGATCTTTTTTACGCTATTAACGCTGGCTTTTATTTTTATGAATGTCGAGAAAGACGTCTATGGCGTGATAAATTTAGGTCATTATAAGATACTGACATTAGTGATAGTTAATCTATATGTATTTGTTTTTAATTTATCTTGGGGACCTGTTGTTTGGATAATGCTAGGAGAAATGTTTCCTAATCAAACGAGGGGATCAGCCCTTGCTATTGTTGGCTTATTTCATTGGTTCGCCAATTTTTTGGTTGTGATGACCTTTCCTTTGTTGCTCCGTTCAATAGGGATTGCTGGGGTTTTTAGTGTATATGGGGGTTTCACGTTAATATCAGGGATTTTTGTCTTTTATTATTTAAGTGAGACGAAAGAGAAAGAGTTAGAAGAGTTTTGATTGTACTGGCTCATATTGGGTAAAAATATGACTAAGCATAGCAATGAAAATACGATTCTTATTATGTCCATCAGCTGTGTTGCTGTGATGGGGGCTTTCTTATTTGGTTTTGATACTGGCGTGATTAATGGCACTGTGGGAGGGATAAGGCTAGCCTTTAATTTATCTTTAGTTGCATCTAGTTTTAATGTTGCGTCGACATTGCTTGGCTGCGCCATTGGGGCTTTTTATTCTGGTCGGCTTGCTGATGTTTACGGTCGTCGGTTCATGCTCGTGATTTCGGCGATACTTTTCATTGTCAGCTCTTGGGGGTCGGGAATCGCCGATACATCCAATGTTTTTATTTTCTATCGCATGGTAGGAGGGCTAGCGGTGGGGGCAGCTTCTATTCTCGTTCCCATGTATATTGCAGAAGTGGTACCTGCACGTTATCGAGGCGCTTATACCGCCCTTCAACAAGTTGCGATTAATGTTGGACTCTTTTTTGTTTTCGTGAGTAATTACCTGCTTGTTCATTGGGCTGGGACTTCTATTAATACCTTTTGGCTGGGTTATGAAGCTTGGCGTTGGATGTTATGGGGGGAATTATTACCTGCTTTTATTTTTCTGTTTACCCTTTTTTTTGTGCCTGAAAGTCCAAGGTATTTGGTCGTAAGAGAGAAAAACAAGCAAGCACTAGAAGTGCTAACAAGATTGTATGGACAGTTTTTTGGTGAAGCGAAATTGATGGAGATTTCTTTATCGCTTTCCAGAGATCATAAACCTAGGTTATCTGATTTAAAAAATCCCACTTCTGGAAAAGTAAGGCGAATTGTTTGGGTCGGTATGGGGATTGCTGCTTTTCAACAGTTAATTGGGATCAATGTTGTTTTTTATTATGGTGCTATTTTATGGGAAGTCTCGGGTTTTTCTGAATCTGATGCGTTACTTATTAATGTTGTCAGTGCTGGGATCAGTGTTGGAGCATGTATTTTTACCATACTGTTTGTTGATAAATGGGGAAGAAGGCCATTTCTTTTCATTGGCTCAGCTGGCATAACGGTTTGCTTACTACTGTTACTCTTTGTATTTTTTAATTCTAAACCAGATATTTATGGCGTATTGGATTTAGGGGAATATAGCACCTTAGCATTAATTGCAGCGAATGCTTACGTGTTTTTCTTCAATTTATCTTGGGGGCCTGTTATGTGGATCATTCTAGGCGAGATGTTTCCAAATCAAGTCAGAGGATCGGGATTAGCTGTAACCGGTTTTGTGCATTGGATGACTAACTTTGCTATCACGATGAGTTTCCCATTATTACTGACAAATATAGGATTAGTTGGCGCGTATGCAATTTATAGCTTCTTTGCTTTTCTTTCGATTCTATTTGTGTATCGATATTTGAATGAGACAAAGGGGAAAGAGTTGGAAGAAATGAGTATGTAAGTTTGCTGATTTTTATTGTGATGCATTATTTAAAGACGCTTTTATACCTTTTTTATACTGTTTAGTAATGCGTTGAATTCGATTAGGTAATGGTATGACACATAACAACGAACGAATGCTTTTTATTATATTAATTTGCTTTATTGTGTCAATTGCATCATCTTTATTTGGTTTTTACACTGGAGTGATAAATGGCACTTGGGGCGGATTAGAGCTGGCATTTAATTCTCATTATACTGGGTTGAGTGTTAACGTCGCTTCTATGCTTGTGAGTTGTGCTATTGGGGCTTTTTTTGCGGGCCATTTGGCCGATGTATATGGTCGTCGTTCAATATTATTGATTATCGCATTATTATTTATGGTCAGTGCTTGGGGCTCTGGTATATCCGACACACAAGAAGCCTTTATTTTATATCGATCTTTGGGTGGGTTGGGGGCGGGAGCGGCATCTGTTATCGTTCCTATGTACATAGCCGAGGTTGCCCCAGCGCGTTATCGTGGTTCGCTAGGCGCTATTCTACAAGTCGCCGTTATTATTGGTTTATTAGTTGCGTTTGCTAGTAATTATGTTTTAGTGAATGTGGCGGGCGGGGTAAATCAAGTATTCTGGTTTGAATACGCTGCGTGGCGTTGGATGTTTTGGGTTGAGTTGCTGCCATCGTTTATTTTTCTCGTGGGGTTATTATTTATCCCTGAAAGCCCTCGCTATTTAGTGTTACATGGACAGCATCAAAAAGCCATAACAGTATTAACGCGTCTTTATGGCAGATTCATTGGTGAAGCCATGTATCTCGAGATTTCATTGACTTTATCCGAAGCGCATTTACCTCGATTTTCTGATTTAAAAGATCAAACAACAGGAAGAATGAAGAAGGTTGTTTGGGTTGGGTTAGGTCTTGCTGTTTTTCAGCAGATCACGGGAATTAATATTTATTATTACTATGGTGTTATTTTTTGGCAGGCCGTGGGTTTTTCTGAAACCGATGGTTTGTTATTTAATATTATTCTTGCTGTTATTTCTTTAGTGGCTTGTTTGTTTACCTTAATCTTTATAGATAGGTGGGGACGTAAGATATTCTTACTGGTTGGTTCAGTTGGAATGACAGTATCGTTAGCTGTGTTGTTATTTGTTTTCTTTCAGAAAGAGAGTGGAATACCGAAAGCCTTCTTACTGGAGCACACTGACTGGATAATTATTATCGCTACGAATGCTTATGTGTTCTTTTTTAGCTTGTCATGGGGACCTGTGATGTGGGTGTTATTAGGGGAGATGTTTCCTCATCAAATAAGAGGTTCAGCTTTAGCTATCTGTGGAATGGCTTTGTGGAGCGCAAATTTACTCACAGTGACCCTTTTTATTGTTCTTTTGACCTTCTGGGGTCTTATGAACGCTTATATTCTGTATACCTTAATGGCATTGTTATCCATTATTTTTGTTTATAAATACGTATATGAAACAAAAGGAAAAAAACTAGAATCAATGGAGAGTTGAAAGTGGCTGAACTTCAACATTTGAGCACTCGATGCTTGAGTGCTCAATGGTAAAAATGAGCTTACATTTGTTGAATAGCCCAGCTCATAAAGGCTTTTCTTGTGGGTTCATCGGCTTGTTTCCACCAATATTTTAACATTTGTTGTGCCTCTTTTGCTGATTGACTCGATGTTGGCTCAGTGGCAAGGTTGAGTGGATCGTGTGGTGAAGGCGTTGTTACTATGGCTTGTGAATGGCCTTTCATTGTCGCCGCAGTTGCGGCAGCTGTCGGGCTGGTTTCTTGTTTATTTCGAGTAAATAGTTGGGATACAAGGCTTTCTTCAGTGAAGTTAGTCTGTTTGACTTGAAAATCAACTTTCTCTTTATTATTTTGTTTAATCACCACTTGAGGAGATTTTGAGAAAGTTTTGGGATCTTTCACTGGCAAGCCACCGACAGGTTCTAGTTGATACTTGCTACCTTCAATGACGTTTAACGTCACAATAAAAGGCGAAGACTCGACTCTGTACTCACTATCGCTGTAATCATCTTCAATCATATCGCTATATCGAATCGCAATTTTATGAGTGCCAGGTTGTAATTTAAGGGTAGATTTATGAGTAAAAAAGTTCGTTTTAATTTTTTGACCATCAATTGCTAAATATTCAAACGACATTGGAATGGTTAAGCTGGACGCTAGGCTAGAGGTACTTGTTAGAAGGACAAGTAAAGCAGTGATAATACGTATTGATTTCATATTCATTCCTTAAAGCGCTAACACTTTTCAATTATTATTGTTATGTGGCGAAATTATCATGACATATTTTATGAGTAATTTCGATTTTTGTTTGGTCTTTCATAAAGCTGGATCCGCTCTTCGATGTAAGTAATGGCTTGACGACACTTACCTAACCGTCGATGCAGTAACAGGATTTCATTTTGCCGAGTGATTTTGTCACTTTCATGGCAATGGGCTAATTCTGATTGCAATATATCAATTTTATATTGCATTTTCTTTTGCCAATTTAAATGCTTATTGAGTTCCTCATAGAGTTTATGACTATTTTGCATCACATGGGAAGCTATCCAGCTGAAGCCGCTTTCTTGGTGAGCTAATTGGTGACGTTTCACGGCCATTTTGCGTTTGATTGTTTTTTTATGTTGCGCTGTTTTTATATCTAAAGGAGTGGCTTGCAAGGCTCGTTTTACCGCAGTAAATTGATCTTGGATCCGTTGGCAATGATATAGCATGGTTTGTTGAGCCAGCTTAAAAGTAAACTGTTTTTCCAGCTGTTCGATGTTTTTTGCAATTTGTTCAATACAGGGAAACAACTTGGCACCTGATTGAATAAATAGAGAACGATTAAAACGTTCGATATCCAGTAGCATTTTTTGTTGTGTTTTAGGTAGTTGACTATCATGTTGAAGGACATCTTGTTCAAGGCGTTTAAGTTGTTGCTTCAGTTTATTCATTAACTCATTTTTTGTCATATCCATGCACTCCAAGTGAGCTTAGCGGCAATGATGATAATAATCGTAATAAACAAAGGACGAATAAAAGGAAATCCAAATTTAATGGCGGAATGCGCGCCAATATAAGCGCCTAACATCATGCAAACCCCCATGGAAAGACCCAAAGGGATATCCACTTTCTGTAATATGAAAAAGATCAGCAATGAAGTCACATTACTGGTAAAAGTCATGGCACGGGCAAGACCGCAGCAATGAAGTAAAGGTAATTGATGAAGACGACTGCTTGAAACTGTCCAAAATGCCCCTGTACCTGGACCTGCAAATCCATCGTAAAACCCTAATGGAATGGCTTGTAACCATTGTTTTAGACGGGGGGCAGGGCGCTTGGGCACTGTTAGGTTTTTGTCTCCCATCGCATTGGGCTGCAGTAAGGTATAGAGTGCAATAATGATGATGATTAAAGGCAAGGCTTTTTCTAACCATGCATTATTGATAAGAGTAACTAAAACTGTGCCAACAACAGCCCCAATAAAAACGGCGATAAAGCTGTGATACCAAAGGGTTGGAGAGAATAACTTTTGTTTATAATAGGTAAAAGCTGCCATGGAGGAGCCAAAGGAAGCAGCGAGTTTATTGGTGCCTAAGGCCATATGAGGATTGATCCCCATTGTGAGTAATGCAGGGATCGATAGCAGCCCACCGCCACCGACAACAGCATCAATGAACCCTGCGATAAACCCGATTAATGCCAAAATCGCCCAAGAGTGAGGCTCAAGTAATAAATCCAAAAGGTTTCCTATTCGATGACTTGTCTAAATGGTGGGAGAGAATTGAGTAAAGACTTCCCATAGCGTTTGCTGACTAATCGCCTATCTAAAATGGTGATCCGTCCATAATCTTGCTCTTTGCGTAATAAGCGACCGCAACTTTGTACTAGTTTACGCGAAGCATCTGGAATAGTCAGTTGCAAGAAAGGATTTCCCCCCTTTATTTTAATATATTCTGCATGTGCTTGTTCAACGGGAGAGGTGGGAACAGCAAAAGGCAGCTTAGTGATAATCAAATTCGTTAAGTAATCACCGGGTAAATCTAATCCTTCAGAAAAACTACCGGTTCCAAAAATAACACTCGATTTTTGTTCATCACAGCGCTTTTTGTGAGCTGATAAAATGGCTTGTCTTGATGCGGTGCCTTGAATGAGAAGTGGATGTGGAAGCTTAGATCCTATCAGTCCAGCGACTTTTTCCATTTGCCAATAAGAAGCAAATAAAACTAGGGTGGCTTGCTCATCTTCAATTAAGGTGATAATTTTTTTAGCCAGCTCTTCAGTGAAGGCTTCATGAGTGGGCTCATTGTCCATCTTAGGCAAATATAAAGTGGCATTGTTTTCAAAATCAAAAGGTGAATTCATGGCTAAATAGCGACTGCCATCGTTGAGGGATAAGCCGACTTGCTGAGTAAAGTGATTGAAGTTATTTAATGCTCTTAATGTGGCACTACACAATACCACTCCAGCCGCTTTTTCCCATAATAATGATTCCAGCATGAAGCCCACTTCAATGGGAGAGGCATTAAACAAATAGTCATTTTGCTTTCCAGTTAACTGCTCTATCCATCTTGCTTGAGGCGCGCCTTGAGGATTATCTTTTTTTGCCATCATTTTCCACAGTTTTTGCAGGTTTTCTAGGCGCTGTAGCATAAACCCTGTTTCAGACAATAAGGCTTCTGATTGATGTTTGGCAATATCGCCATCTTTAATGGCTTCATTGAGCAAGGACAACATCTTGTTAAATTGTTTCAGTGCATTATTAGACGCTGTGGCGGCATTTTCAGCTTGAATGAGCAAGCCTTCAGGTAAAATACCATGTTCAAAGCGAAATCGATTTTCAGGATTATCAAAGCGAGCGTTTTGAGCATCGCAATAAGCAGCAATTTGAGTGAGTTGGGTACTGAGGTCGGCAATATGATCTTCCAAGGCCTGTGCTGGTGCGATGATAGCCTCGCTTTTAATTTGGTTTTGAAGCTTTGCACAGGTTTTACTCATTTTATCTAACCAATCAATTGCCCCACGCAATGTGGCTTGAGCGCTACTAAAGTCACGGGCGACATTAGGAAGATGGTGGGCTTCATCTATGATATAAAAGAGGTTGTCAGGTTCAGGTAAAATGACCCCCCCTCCTAATTCTAAATCCGCGAGTAATAAACTGTGATTAGCAATGAGCACATCCCAAGTATCCAGATCTTCTCGCGCTTTGTGAAAAGGGCAATGTCGATGGCTGGTATGTTGTTTGTGGCAGCTGTGTTTATCACACGCAATTTGTTGCCATAAATGTTCCGCCAACGGTTGGTTTAATGTATCTCTTTCACCGTTCCACTTTTGTTGGTTGTAGTCATCAAGTAAGGCCTTTAGTGTACCTAACTGGTGAGGATCGGGTTTTGTTTGCCACAGCGCCATTTGAGTTGTATTGGTTTGTTCAACCATCATGGTGAGTTTAGATAAACACACATAACGTTGGCGGCCTTTGACTAGGCCATACTTAAAATCCAAATTCGATTGCTCACGAAAAAAAGGCAGATCTTTTTGTAGGAGTTGTTCTTGTAAAGCAACGGTGGCAGTCGCAATACAAATTTTCTTTTTGTGTGCCAGTGCCAGTGGTATCGTACCGAGTAAATAAGCTAATGATTTACCTATGCCTGTACCGGCTTCAACGACAATAATACGCCTGTGTTTATCATATTCACCCGCTAAGGTTTTTGATATCTCAGCGACGATATAATTTTGTTCTTTGCGCGGACAAAAGTGAGGAAGTGTGTCTGCAATACCTTTATAAATGGAGCGTATTTGGGTTTTGACATCTGCCGATAACATGATTTTACAAACAAAAAGAAATAATGCTGTATATAATAACAGTGAATGCATAGTCTAAGAAGCTTTTAAATGTTAAATATAGACTTTTCTAGTTTGGCCTTCCTGAAAGCGGTCTTTGTATAGGGAATAATTTGAATGATGACGTTTGAAGTTGAGCGAAAATAGCCCATGAGTGAAATGCCAGTCGTAAGTATCAAAGGACGAGTGCTGACCCGTCAGGGCGTTCATTATCATGATGATTATTATTTACAGTATTATATTCAAACTGTCACTGGTGCCAGACAAGTATTGGTGAAAGATGACATTGTCTGTTTTTGTCAAACCCGTGATGCAAAACGTATTCAGGCTTTAATGCAAGGGCGAAGCATTCGAGTACAGGCGGTACCTCTTAAAAATTTTAATCATGACGATGTTTCTGCTGTTTACTCTTCTACGGTTTCACTTCACCGTCAATTGACTCGAGTGGCAACAGATGCGGGTATTATCTTATATGAGTCAGATATTAAGGCTGAAACTCGATTCCTGATGGAGCGATTTGTGACCTTAGATGTCGAATTTAGAGGGTATGATAGCCAGCATTCTGAGTTAGGTGATGTTTTTATCGCGAATAAAGCACGGCAATCTAATATGAAATTAGCTTTTAAAGCGGTTTCGCTGGATTTTGAATGCAGCCCACAAGGCGAGCTTTACAGTGTTGCCTTATATGGCAAAGCGCCGAACGGCACAGTTTATCAGAAAGTGTTGATGGTCGGAAAATACCAGCAGTTTGATAAGTCAATCGATTATATTCAGTGGGTTGAAAATGAAGTGGCATTGATCTATGCACTTATTCACTGGTTTAACGTCTATGATCCTGACTTTGTTATTGGTTGGTCTGTGGTGAATTTTGATTTAGCACTGCTTTATAAGCGTGCCAAACGTCATGGTATTCCACTGACTATCGGCCGAGGCGGCCATGAGATGGGATGGAAAGTGGCAGACAAATATCGTCCTGAAACCTTGTTATTACCGGGGCGTGTTGTTTTAGAGGGCATTGACTGGTTAAAAGCGGCTTTTTATCAATTTGAACGATATTCATTGGATTTTGTCGCCCATGCGTTATTAGGTGAAGGGAAAGCGATTCATCAGGTGGATAATCGACTTGACGAAATTGTATTGCTTTTTCAGCAGGATAAAATAGCCCTTGCGCATTATAATATCACCGATAGTCGATTAGTTTGGGATATTTTTGAAAAGACGCAACTTTTTGATTTTGCCATTGAAAGAGCAAAATTAACAGGACTTGAACTGGGACGTGTGGGAGGCTCAGTAGCGGCGTTTAATTTTTTGTATTTGCCTCATTTACATCGCGCAGGTTATGTTGCGCCCGTCATGCCAAATAGTGCATTGCCAGACAGTCCAGGGGGATATGTCATGGATTCTAGGCCTGGGTTATATAAAGATGTATTAGTGCTAGATTTTAAAAGCTTATACCCATCAATTATACGCAGTTTTTTAATTGATCCTAAAGGGTTAATAGAAGGAGAAAGCGTAAAGGAAGAAGAAACTGTGAAAGGCTTTTTAGGCGCAAAGTTCTCACGGCACAATGCGATTTTACCTAAAATAGTATCCAATCTCGCGATACAAAGAGAAAAAGCTAAATGTGACAATAACGCCCCCTTATCCCAAGCGATTAAAATCATCATGAATTCATTTTATGGTGTGTTAGGATCGCGTGGATGTGTGTTTCATGATCCTCGACTCGCCAGTTCAATCACTTTACGGGGGCATGAAATCATGAAACAAACTCGAACTTGGATTCAGAATATGGGTTATCAAGTGATTTATGGTGATACGGACTCTACTTTTGTCTGGTTAGGTGATAATCCTCCAGAATCTCAACAAGGGATCGATGAGTTAGGTTTGCAGTTAGCGAAAAGGATAACCGATAAGTGGTCAAGTAAGCTTAATCGAGAATGGCAATTGGACAGTTTTTTAGAATTAGAATACGAATGCCATTATCAGCACTTTTTTATGCCTACATTACGTGATTCAAAGGAAGGGTCGAAAAAGCGTTATGTGGGCGCGACGGCTCGTAGCGATGATTCCCTTAATATGGTTTTTAAGGGGATGGAACAAGTGCGAAGTGATTGGAGCCCAATTGCAAAACGTGTTCAATATGAACTTTATTTAAGGTTATTTCAGGGGCAAGATGTTGTTCTTTTTTTGAGGGAAACGTTACATAATTTAACAAGTGGGCAGCTAAATGAGGAGCTGGTGTTTACTAAACGATTAAAAAGAGATGTAGGTGATTACAAAATCAAGTCAGCACCGCATCTTGATGCCGCAAAGCGCTTATCTCAATGGACAAAAGAGACTCATTATTTAAAAAAAGGTACGCGAGTTGATTATGTGATGACAGTCAATGGGGCGGAGCCGGTTGGTTTGAGGCGATCTAGAATCGATTTTGATTATTATGTCGCAAAACAATTGGCTCCAATTGCTGAACCTGTACTGACAATCCTAAATAAAAGCTTTAGCGAGGTTGCTAGTAACCAAATAATGTTAATTTAAATGTTATTATGTTGCTAAAAGTGTTTTTGAGTGTTTTAATTTGGTTTTATTGCATGGTGTGGCATGGTTTCTTTAGTTAACGTGATGCGGAAATCTCAGTTTTTTGTAATATTCGTCTTTAAGTAGAGACTTATTTGTTGCTAACATTCAAAGCAACGAAGGACGCGAAAAAACAACGGAATGATTAAAATAAGTTAAATATTAAAAACAAATTTTAATTATACTAAAAACAAATAAGGTTAGGGATCATATGAAAAAGACTCTCGTTGCATCGGCATTAGCAGCAGTTATTTTTGTTCCATCAGCATCAGCAATTGAAATTTATAAAGATAATAAAAATGCAGTTGGCATCGGCGGTTGGATCGATGCAAGGGTACTGAATAACCAAGGTGAAACTGACGTATCTAATGGCTCGACTCGTATCAATTTCAATTTTACTCGTCAATTGACCCATGACTGGAAAGCGTTTTCAAAACTTGAGTGGGCCGTCAACATGGTGGGGAACACGGAAGTCAATTATAACGGTAGTGATGGGTTGACATCTAATGATAGTGATTTTTTATCTAACCGTTTAGGTTATGTGGGCCTGAGTAATGACACTTATGGTTCGGTAGCCATCGGTAAGCAATGGGGTGTTTGGTATGATGTGGTGTATAACACTAACCTTTTAGGTTGGGACGGTAACACCTCAGGAACTTATAGCTACAATGCGACCGATGGTGGCATTAATGGTACGGGTCGTGCCGATAAAGCCGTACAGTATCGTAATGCTTTTGGTAATTTTAGTTTTGCATTACAAGGGCAGCTGAAACAAGATACCTTTACGACCAATACCGAAGTTGATAATAGCAGTTTATTTGTGACCTCTCAGAGCGTACAGGAACTGGATTATGATAACACTTATGGTATTTCGATGACTTACCAAGTGACAGATAATTTTGTGTTAACTGCGGGTGGAAACCGAGGTGAGTTTGATGCATGGACAGGTGATGTAGGGTCTAGTCGTTCAGCTTGGACTAAGCATAACTATACGGATTCAATTTATGGCGCTGGTGCCACTTATGGTAGCTGGAATGGTGAAGGTTTTTATGCCGCAGCAAACGTTAACCAACAAAAATATCATGACACAGATCCAGCGGGCCGTTTAATCCCAGAAGCGGTTGGTTTAGAGTCTTTGATCTCTTATAAGTTTGAAAATGGTTTACGTCCGGTTGTTGCTTATAACGTGCTAAAAGCAGATGGCAGTTATGGTGATGATTACAGTGGTGATACCTTTAAGCGCGAATTCTTCGTTGTCGGATTGCACTATGTCTGGACGCCTAAGACAGTGGTTTATGTTGAAGCGCGTAAAGACTTAAGTAATTCAAAGAGCAATACAGCAGCCGTTCAAACTTTGATGGATAATGATGAGAGTGATGCGGTTGCACTAGGTGTACGCTACTACTTATAAGCCTCTTTTATAAGGCTTATTAATGAGCACCCTTTAAGGGTGCTTTTTTGTTTTAAGCCTAAAACACCTGCTTCAGTAGGTGATTATCATTCGGTTAGGGGTTGCTGTAGTTCAACTCATGTTTAATGCTCTGTTGATTTTTATCGAAGTCAGAGAGGACAAATAACATGAGTAGATACAATCATGCTTCCAGAATAGCAATAGTTAGCGCTGGGTTAAACACAGGCGCCTTTTAGGGGGTTACACAAAGCCACCTTTTTTATAAGGTGGTAATTTACTTGCTCAGCGAAGCTGGCAAGCTCACTAGGTTGCAAGAAACTCGAATCATTCCGATTGAGGGAAGAACTGTTTTATTAAATGATGATAAGTTATTGAACAGTTCAATAAACAGTTGAGTGATTTCAAGTTGATATAGGTTAATGCTGTGAATGATTTTTGTGCTTTAGCGGCTTAAAATTAATCTTCTGGATCATCTTTGCAAATTTGCAAAAGAGTACAGCATTTGCCCTTTGTCCTTTATCTTTTGCCCTTCCGTTTTTATCTTGTTTGCTTCTTTGAGTGCATCTTTAGTATTAGCTATTTGGTGCTGGTTTTTCTGGTGCTAGTCATTTGGTATTCATTATTTAATGTGGGATCTTAAGTATTACTCCAATAGCAATCTTTATGTTGAATGCTTCACATTTTGAGGTGGTATTGATATTTTATGTTTTATATCAAGTGGTTGATAAAATTCTTTTCGGTGGCTTAGACAGTTTTTCCTAATATTATAAGTGCTTGCTAGCTGGTATTTATTGTAACTAATGCGTGATTTTATCTTTTTTGACCCTTTCATGTTTTTATTCACATAAGTCTCACTCTTAAGTAATCATTGTGATTATAAAAGGTTTTTTGTTGATAAAATGTTTTTTTTGTGTTTTTATCTGTACCCGATGTATCAGATGTATCAAATGTGGCCCAAAGTTACTTTAAAAAATCTGAGTCGTTAAAAAAATAAAAAAAGTCTAGGGAGATTGACTATATGTATAAGAATAATTATCTAGCCAATTCGGTTCGGTTTGCATTAATGAGTGCAGTGACAGCCAGTGCTATTACTGCACCGTCCGTTGTTGCTGCAGAAGCAGAAGAAAAAGCGGCTAAAGTGGAGCGCATTTCGGTCACAGGTTCACGCATTCAACGCTCTGACATGGAAACAGCCAGTCCAGTGACGGTTATCGATGAGTCTGCTATTTTGGCATTAGGTAGTACTTCTATCGATGGTGTATTACAGCAGTTAACGGCTGCTGGTGGCGCTATGGTAAGTGCAACGACCAATAATGGTGGTCGTGGTAATGCAACGGTTAACTTGCGTGGTTTAGGTGAAGAGCGCACATTAGTATTAGTGAACGGTCGACGTATGATCCCATCGGGAACAGGTGCAACTTCTACCGTTGATTTAAATACCATTCCTGTGTCTATGGTACAACGTATTGAAGTATTGAAAGATGGCGCGTCGGCGACATATGGCTCAGATGCGATTGCGGGTGTAGTCAACATTATTCTAAAGCGTGATTTTGAAGGTTTTCAGTTTAATGCTCAAACGGGCGTGAGTGAGCATGGTGATGGGGATGAAACTATCATTGATGCCACCATAGGGAGTAGCTTTGACAAGGGCAACCTTGTCATGAACATTCAATACACAAATCGTGGTGAAGCAAGTCAGGCAGATCGTAATTTTTCTGCTTGTCCATTAGCTGAAAAAGATGACTTAAGTGGTCTCTATTGTGGTGGAAGCGCGACGTCAGTTGGTGGCCATGTAAGAGGGGAGCAGAATTTTGGTATTACACCTACAGGACCTGAAGTCGCTGGTGAGCCGACTTATGCAATAGGGGATTCTGGATATTACGGACATTATATCGATGATGGTAAGGGTAATGCTAAGTTTGCTTGGAATGATGAGAATTTAAGGCCTGCAGACTTAAGTGGCCGTAATGGTGATGGTAAATACCATACTTATGACTATGATAGTGATGATAATGATTTGTTCAATTACAATGAATATAGTTATTTATCAACACCGCTTGAGAGAATCAACGTAACCGCTGCAGGAACATATGAGTTATTTGATTCAGTGACTTTCTTTACTGAAGCCATGTATAGCAAGCGTTGGTCGAGTCAGCAAATGGCTCCTCAACCAGTAGGTATGAGTTTTATTTATGCTCCTTTAGCAGATGGGAATACGACAGGTTGGATGAGTCCAGCATTAACGGGTGTTCAATCTGGTGAAAAAGTCTCTTACAGTCGCAGAATGCTTGAGTCGGGGACTCGTAATTTTGCTCAATCTGTTGACACAGTTCGGATTGTTGCAGGTCTTGAAGGTGAGTTTGATAATGGCTGGACATGGGATATGTCCTTAAACAAAGGCCGTAATGACGCGACTAGTACGTTAGAAAATCTGCATAATATGTCTGCAATCGCTGATGATATTGCTGCGAAAACATTTGATCCTGTGTTACAAACATCTTGGGCGGCCGATAACATTGCACAGTATAAATATACCTCAGTAGAGAAAACTTACACTGAGATGGATATTTATTCAGCCAACTTGTCTGGTGAAATCATGGAGCTACCTGCTGGTGAGTTAGGTTTTGCCACAGGTGTGAGTCATCGTAAGGAATCAGCAGCTAAAACGCCTGATTCAATTACTGCACAAGGTTATGGAAGCGATCCTGCTGAAGAAGCAACGTCAGGCTCTTATACAGTAAAAGCGGCATATCTTGAATTAGCTGTGCCACTTTTGAGTGAATTACCTCTAGCAGAGCAAGTAGATTTAAGTGCCGCTATTCGCTACTTTGATTACAATACCTTTGGTGATGATAATACGTGGAAGTTAGGTTTAACTTGGAAGGTTAACGATAGCATCATGTTACGAGGGGTTCGCTCGACTGCTTTTAGAGCGCCTTCAGTTGATGAACTATATGGCGGTGCGAGCCCTTCTTATGAATATATTACACACGAAGCATCAGAATATGATCAAGCTGAGGTAACGACTGGTGGTAATGCTAATTTAACACCAGAAGAAGCTAATACTACGACATTAGGTGCGGTTATTGAACCTAGTTTTATCGATAACTTATCTATTACTGTCGATTACTTTGACATTGATATTACGAATGCTATTACTATGATTGATAGTAATTATCTTGCAAATACCTGTTTAAGTGCTGATGGTTCAAAAATTAATACCGATAGAGAAATGTGTCAAACTGCTAATATTGGCTTAGATAGCAGTGGACGGATTGTTTTCGATAACCTTCAGCAAAATGTTGGTGGTGAAAGTACAAGTGGTTTTGATGTTAATATTGCTTATACTTTTGAAGGCTTAGGACTTGATTGGAGAACAAGTCTTGATTCAACAATTGTCACTAAGTTTGAAAAAACAGATCAAGATGGTAACGTGACAGATTATACTGGTACGATTACGAGTAATGATGGTTTTTATGCAAAGTATAAGACGAACTTTAATCTCACTGCTGCGGGTGATGATTGGAGCGCGACTTATCAAGTTAGATATATCGATGGTATGGATTCGTTAGCTTGTGTAGATGATCCAAGTGAGTGCTATGCACCAACGACGGATGCAGTTTTTTATCATTACCTATCAGCCACTTACAATCTTAATGAAACCGTTTCATTTGGTGCGGGTGTAAATAACTTATTTGATGAGCAACCTCCTTATTATACAGGTTATAATTCAGCTAATAGTTTACCAGAAGCTTATGATTTCTTAGGTCGTTACTATTACCTAAGAGGAACTGTTAGGTTCTAACCTTGCCGTTACTTTGTTAGTCAAAACGTCGCTTTATGCGGCGTTTTTTTATGATTTAACATTCTTCATTTCACTTATTATATGAATTTAGATTTAGGTTTATGTCCACTTAGTGATGACTATATATGGTGAAAAGAAGCTTTGTTAAATAGATGGCTTTCATTTAAAGATACTGACCTTTTATTGACGTGAATTTTATTTTCGATGTGATGCAGCATGATGCAATTATGAGCCATTAGTATTCATTGATTGTGTATTCATTCTGAAATGATAAGTTGAACAAAATAAGTATGACTTTTATCATACCTAACTAGCACTAAAGTATTGGTGTTAAAGTATTAACACTTAAAGGTGCATATCAAGTTTAATTTAAATTATGCTATAAAAGTCAATGAATGCGAACTAATGAGTGTTTTATTTTTTTTATATTTAAGTCATATTTTAATCTTGAGTGCTTTGTGTTTTATTTTATGTTTTATTGGAGTGTTGTTTATTTGATTTTAGTTGAATGATAGCTCGTATTAATCCTTATTTTTTATGCTATTTCAATGAATTTATTTAAGAATAATTCTGGCTGTTCGTAGTAAAATAAATCTGAATATTTTGTGAATAATATCTGTTCTAATAAGGTTACACTCGATAAAAAAGTTAATAGGTAGTGGATAGTTAAAGCGGATAGCTAAAAAGAGTGTGAATACCTAGGTCATCGTTATTTATAATTAATACTTTATTGTGAATATAAATATCCTCTTTATAGATGCATAGACTCATGCAATGGAATGGGGGGGTAATGTCAGCTTGATAATTTATTCAATAAATATTGATTTTTTATATATGTACATCTTTCCAAGTCAATGTTTTTAATTTTAAAAATTGACAAATGTATTTATCAAATGTTAATTATATCCTTGTTTGGTGTTTTCTTTACGTACTTTTGTTTATATACAAAATCTGTTTATTTACAAAGTCTGTTTATGCACAGAGTTTAGAGACATACTCTTTTTTATTTAGTAAAAGCAGATGTAACTAGAAAAAGACATAACCATAAAAGGTATCAATAAAAGACCTATTTGTTATCTAATGGCTTCTCAATAGATTGAATGAGTTATCAATTAAGTATTATTTATTGCAGAGTCATTGTTGTAGATGATTATGGAAAAATACATAAAATCATGGAGATTGATGATGTTTCATAAAAAAACAATAACAAAATCTATTAAACTTGTGTTAATAGGAGGAGCCACTGCGAGTGCGTTTTCTTTTCCGGTATTAGCGGCTGAAACAGAAGATAACGTTGAGCGTATTTCTGTAACCGGTTCGCGTATTAAACGAACCGACATGGAAACATCCGTTCCAATTACAACGATGACGCGAGCCGATATAGAGGCTACAGGTGCAATCAACGTCGCTGATTTATTAAATCAATCTCCGGTGTCGATTGCGGATGGAAGTACTGCAAATAGTGCTTTTCAAACAGTAGACGTGGGTTTGAGCTCTACATCTTTGCGGAATTTAGGCGATGAAAGAACATTGGTATTAGTCAATGGACGTCGTTTTGTTTCTGGCAGGGCACCAGGAAGTGGTTATGCGGTCGATTTAAATTCAATCCCAACTTCAATTATTCAACGTATCGACATTTTAAAAAGTGCATCGTCAGCAGTATATGGATCTGATGCGGTGGCGGGGGTGGTCAATATTATTACCCGTACGGATATCAATGGTATTGATATTAATGCGCAAACAGGCACATCGAGTGAAAATGATCGTGATACCAACACTGTTAATATTTTAGCGGGTAAAGATTTTGATGGCGGTAATACTTATGTTGCCTTTGGTGTCGATTATGATGATGGCATTAAATCGGTTGATCGCCCATTTTCCGCTAACGATAAAGGGATTCTTTTAGATGCTAATGGTAATGAATATGTAGGGGAGGTGAACTCTTCTTACCCACCTCAAGGCCGAATAACTTATGATGGCACTTCATTTAATGGTGATGGCACAGCTTATACTAGTAGCAGTTCTTTTAACCGTGCTGAATATCGCCAGTTGATGACTCCATTAGAACGGAAATATGTAGCAGCAGGGTTGACGTTTGAGATCAATGATAAGGTTTCTTTTTTCAGCGAAGTCAACTGGAATACAACTAAAACCAATGGTTCCACTATTGAGCCGACACCACTAGATGTGGTTAATGACATTTGGTTAAAAGATAGAAATGGCACAGGGGGATTAGCCTATGATTCACCATTGGTACCTGATTTATTAAGTAGTGAATTATATAAATTGGGGGTTACAAACCTAAATGAAACCAGTTTTGTGCGTCGTATGGTTGAAGTGGGCGCGCGCAGCACTGATGTAGAGCGAGATACCATTCGTGTTGTTGGAGGATTTGATTGGACTGTCAATGATACATGGACGAATAATACTTATTTTAACTGGGGACGAACAGATTCAGCTCAAGATAATGGTGGGCAAATTAATATTGAGCGAGCCAATCAGGCACTCAATGTAACCACTGATGCAACAACGGGTGAATTGGTATGTGCCGATAATCAAGCGGTGCTGCAAGGATGTGAGCCTTTGAATATGTTTGGAGAAGGGACGATTAGCACTGGTGCTGCTGATTATATTCGCTCTCCTGCACATGCGAGTAGTCAAGTGGAGCAAACTATTGCTGGTACCTCTTTTTCGGGGGAATTACCTGTTGAGTTGGCCGGTGGTTACATTGGTTTATCAGTAGGTTATGAATATCGTGAAGAGAGCGGTATTGAAAATCCAGCGGACTTAGCACAAACGGGGGCTTCTTCAACCAATCAATCTGATCCAACGGATGGCTCATATCATACCAATGATATTTTTGGTGAAGCGGTATTACCTGTTTTAGAAGAGTTAGATATTAGTTTAGCTGCGCGCTGGGCCGATAATTCTATTACAGGAGGAGATTGGACGTGGAATGTGGGGGTTGAATATTCACCGATTGATCAATTAAAGTTAAGGGCGTCGGCAGCAAGGGCGATTAGAACACCTAATGTATCTGATTTATATGCGGGTAACGGTGAAACGTTTGCAACGGTATCCGATCCTTGTTCAGGAATAACGGCAAGTACCACAGGCACTATTGCTGATAATTGTCGTTCAATTAAAGCCATTTCTGATCGTATTACTGCTGATGGTGAATTTATATTAACTCAAGCTGAGCTGCAAGGTACTGGTGGTGTTGAGGGGGGAAATCCTGATGTACAACCGGAAACCGCAGATAGTTATAGTGTAGGTTTAGTATGGCAAGCCATGGAGAAGTTGGCTGTCACAGTCGACTATTACAATATTTCCATTAAAGATGCGATTGATATTACTGACAGAGATGTTGTTTTGACTCGTTGTTATTCACAAAGTACTTCAACGTTTACTTCCGATTGTAATGGTGCGGCTATTCGTGATGAAAACGGCGCATTGATTGAGGTTAATTCATCGACTTCAAATGAAAATAATATCGATACATCAGGTTTAGACACTGAGGTTCACTATGCACTGGAGTTAGGTGAAGGTGAATTTAGTACTCATCTATTATGGAATTATATTTTTGAATGGAAACAAACGGGCATTATTGATGGTATCTCAGTTGATTATGCGGGTGAGGTTGATTATCCAGAGCATAGAGTGAATCTTGATTTACGTTATGATATCAGCGATTTTACTGTAAACTGGCGAGTTCGTTATTGGGATGAAGTTGTGGATTCAGTTGATGGTTCTAATTTTAACTTTACCGATGGTTTACCTTTAACGACTTATAATAATGTTGATGCTATTTTTTATCATGACTTGAGTGCGGGATACACATTTGATGAAAACTATAATATTTATGCTGGTGTGAATAATATTTTTAATCAACAACCTCGTATTCTACCTCAAGGGACATATTCAGGTGATACTGGAACAAATACTGCTACGAATGCTTATGACGTTGTGGGCCGTTATTTCTATGCGGGTGTGACGTTAAAATTTTAATCAGATTATTGCGATAAATTCATTGCGAATGAAAAAAACCGAGAAATAATGATCTCGGTTTTTTAATCTTCACAATTGACACAATTGTTTGTTAAGTGTTACTTATATGTCTCTTTTGTGTTTTTTGGGCTTTTATGCATTTATCTAATTGCTGTGTTTTTGCATTTATAAATAAGCTTAAATGAAGTAATTGTTGTAGATAATTATGGAAAATAATAAATAAAAATCATGGAGATAAATGATGTATCGTAAAAAAATAATAACGCAATCTATTAAGTTTGCTCTAATTGGGGGAGCCACGGCCAGTGCATTGGCTTTGCCTTTCGCATCCGCTGTAACAGAAGAAGAAAGTGTTGATCCAGTTGAACGCATTTCGGTGACAGGATCTCGCATTGTACGAGCGAATAATATTTCTACTAGTCCTGTTTTAGCCATTAGTGCGGCTGAAATCAAAGCGACGGGTATTACGCGTGTTGAAGATTTTTTAAATGAAATGCCACAAGTGGTTGCGGCGCAAAACTCAACGGTGGCAAATGGCTCATCGGGAACTGCAACCGTTGACTTACGTGGCTTAGGGGAAGACAGAACCTTAGTGTTAGTCAATGGTCGCCGATTACCGGCAGGAACGGTTAATGGTTCTTCTGCTGCCGATTTAAATAATATTCCGATGAATATGATTGAACGTGTGGATGTGCTAACTGGTGGATCCTCAGCGACTTATGGTGCCGATGCCGTAGCCGGTATTGTCAACTTTATTTTAAAGAAAGACTTTGAAGGGTTTGAATTCGATTATCAATACAGCTTTTATCAGCATGATAATGATAATACTTATATGCAAAATTTGGTAACAAGCTCTGGTTACGATGTTGAAAGTGGTAATGTGACAGACGGTGATACCAATAATTTCTCCATGCGTTTAGGTTCCAGTTTCGATGATGGTCACGGTAATGTCACTATGTATGCGGTTTACCGTAAAGTGGATGCCTTATTAAATGGGGCGCGTGATTATAGTGGGTGCTCACTTGGGGGAACCGCAAGCGATAAAACATGTCGAGGCTCGGGGACGTCTGCAACGGGGACTTTTCTTCAAGGTGATAATGCTTATACCGTTGAAGGCACGTCATTTACAGGCAATACACAAACTTATAATTTTGGGCCATTGAACTATTATCAGCGACCGGATGAGAATAAGTTATTGGGTGCGACAGGTTTTTATGAAATCAATGAGCATGCTGAAGTCTATGCCGAAGTGAGTATGATGGATGATCATACTGTGGCGCAAATTGCGCCTTCGGGTAACTTCTTTAATACAGACACCATTAACTGTGACAATCCATTACTATCAACCCAGCAATACGATACAGTGTGTAGTTCACCAGATGAAAATGGGGATGCAGAACTCATTATTGGGCGACGTAATGTTGAAGGGGGCCCAAGACAAAATGATATCAGACATACCACCTATCGCGGCGTATTAGGCGTTCGCGGTGAAATTAATGATGAATGGTCCTATGATGCCTTTGCCAATTATGGCAATGTGGTATATCAAAATACTTACCTTAATGATATGTCTAATACGCGTATTGCACGTTCATTGGATGTGGTCACAGATACCGATGGCAGTGTGGTTTGTCAGTCTGTGGTTGACGGCAGCGATCCAGATTGTGTCCCTTGGGATATCTTCTCTACGGGTGGAGTAACGCAAGAAGCAATTGATTATCTAGTACTGCCATTATATGCCACGGGGGAAACTGAAAATGTGCAAATCAGTGCCAGTGCCTTTGGGGATATGACGAATGCGGGCTGGGTATTACCAACAGCCACTACTGGTTTAGGCCTAGCATTAGGTATGGAGTTTCGGGATGAAAGTTTAACTTATTCTCCTGATTCTGGTTACCAGAGTGGTGATGGTGCAGGTCAAGGGGGGCCATCTACTGCAACCCAAGGCAGTTATCATGTGATGGATTATTTTATTGAGGTGAACCTGCCTATTTTAGAGGATAAATTTTTGGCCGAAGAGCTAGTCTTTGAAGGTGCGTATCGTTTTTCAGATTACTCTACCGACAATCAAACTAATACCTATAAGTTAGGCCTGAACTGGAAATTAAATGATCAAATGCGCATTCGCTCAAGTTTACAACATGCGGTGCGTTCGCCTAATTTAGGGGAGTTATATGATTCGCAAGGATTACAATTGTTTGACTGGGATGATGATCCTTGTTCAGGGACTACGCCGACATCGTCTTTGGCTGATTGTACACTAACAGGTGTGACTTCAACTCAATATGGTAATATATTAGCGAGTCCTGCCGGTCAATATAATCAATACGGTGGTGGTAATCCAGATCTCGATCCTGAAAGTTCAGATACTGTTTCTATTGGTCTAGTATTCACCCCTGATTTTATTGATAACTTCTCTATTGCTTTTGATTATTTTGATATTAGTGTGGATGATGCGATTGATGAAATATCTCCCGTTGTCATTGTCGAAGAGTGTATAGCAAGTGGGGATGCAACTAGTGATTTTTGTCAACAAATTCAGCGTAATACAGATAGAGGTGATCTCTGGATTGGCAGTACGTCTAGTAGTGGGTATGTGAGATCATTACAAGTCAATACGGGAAATTTGAGCACTCGAGGAGTCGATACCGATATTAACTATTTGCTTGAAACTAATATGGGAGACGTGCGTTTCAATTTAGTGGGGACGTATTTAGATTCATATAAGATTCAAAGTTTTAGCGGTAGTGAAACCATTGAGTGTGCGGGTAAATGGGATCGCAGCACTTGTGAAGCGCCTAAACCTAGATGGCGCCACTTAGCGACGGCGACTTGGGCGACGCCTTGGGATGTCAATCTTACTGGTCGCTGGCGTTATATTGGTGATGCCGACGAAGAAGGGAATAGTGATGATCCTATGACTTTTAAAGCGGTTAACTACTTCGACTTATCGGGCAGTTGGCAGGCACTTGAAAACCTTAACTTCCAGTTAGGTGTCAATAATATTTTTGATGAATCGCCACAAACTATGGTCGTAGCGCCTTCAGGAATTAGTAACGGTAATACCTTCTCAGGGACTTACGATGCATTGGGACGCTATATTTACTTAGGGGGAACAGTCGTATTCTAAGTATGGAATAATGAGCTGTATGGCCATGTATTCTTCAATGGAATAAAGCAATATAAAACACCGAACATGACAATGTTCGGTGTTTTATTTTTAATGTATAAAGTAATGAAAATAAATATATTGATTGATATATAAACTCAGCCTGAAACCAATGAATAATATGAATGTTTTTGTGGATCGGTTTATTCACATCACTATAAGCATGATATTGACTCATCTCTTTAATGTTAGAGCATGAGGTCATTGGTTAATGCTGGAGTCATGAGGGCGACTGTCGTTTGGATGTGTGGTTTTATGAGGATGGCTTTACTCAAGCGATCAAAAAAGCGTTAAACGCTCACTCGTTAAGCCGTTTATTGTGTGAGCGTTTAAGTTTTACGTGTTGGAAGAGCTGCTGTTACCATTTTTTCTTTGGTTGAAATAACACGTCGATATCGGCTGCTTCTTGAGTGGTTTTTGTTGGGTTAGTGACTTGTTCACCCATAATGTCTTTTAACATGCTCTTGGCTTCATCGACTTTTTGAATGATAAAAGGATCATTAGGCGTTTGCGCTTTTATGGTGTGTAAGGTGGATAAAGCTTTAGTGATCATTTGCTTGGCAGAGCCGAATTGCTTGATGTAATAAGCGGCTTTTGCTCTTGATAGCATAGCATCGACATTGATCCGTAATTGTAAACTGTCAATGTGGTTTTCTTCCAATGTAAACAGTTGTGGATCCACTTTACCTTTATGATATTCAGATTTCAGTATTGCTTTCATTTTTTTAAGCATTTGTACTAGTACTAATACCTGTTTATCTTGTTCGGGTAATTGAAATTCTTCTATGGGCGGAAAAGGGCTAGGTGCATTTTGTAAGGTTTGAATTTGTTGGGTCAAATCCAATAAACGTCGTTCATATTCTGTGTGGGTTTTAGGGGCTAAACTTTTCGCCATTTCAAGGGCTTTTTGAACACGGAGATACAAGATAAGTAACATATGAGAAGAGCTAGGTATTAGATCTATATTGGACAAGACTTCATCGGTTTCATCTATGATAGCCCGCTGGCGAGCCAGCTCGTTGCGTTTTTCAGCGTCAATTTTTGCTTTATGTTGTTGTATGACATTGATGCCGATCACTAATAAAAGCAGTGCTCCAATGAGGAGCAACACTAAAGTAAATATCATAAAATAACCCATTCAATAACAATTATATCAATATTACTACATATCAATACGCTAAGGTAGCAATCAACTCAGGATATTGTGTTTATCTTAGGTGTAATTATTCCTCTCTGTGATATATTCCTATTTGATTTAATTATCTCGGTAGACTATAACCAATTAATATAATTAAATGCCAATTGAGCCAGCTGTTCTGGCTGTGTATGACGAGCGAATTGAAGGAAAAAAGATGAAACTGCAGCAACTTAGATATATTGCAGAAGTTGTAAATCATAACCTGAATGTTTCTGCTACTGCGGAGAATTTGTATACGTCACAGCCTGGTATTAGTAAGCAGGTTCGTATGCTGGAAGATGAATTAGGTATTCAAATTTTTGGACGAAGTGGCAAACATTTAACCCATGTCACTCCAGCAGGCTCTCAAGTTATCGCTATTGCGAACGACATTTTGGGTAAAGTTGAGAGCATTAAAAAGGTTGCGGAAGAGTATACTAAGCCAGATCAAGGTGAATTAAACATTGCCACAACGGATACTCAAGCCAGATATGCGCTGCCGCATATTATTAGAGGCTTTATTAAGCGTTATCCGAAAGTGAATTTGCATATGCATCAAGGCACACCTTCGCAGATCAGTGAACTAGCCGCCCGTGGTGATGCCGATTTTGCCATTGCCACCGAAGCCATGCATTTATATTCTGACTTGATCATGTTGCCTTGTTATCATTGGAATCGCTCAATTGTCGTGACGCGGGATCACCCTTTAGCGGCTCGCAGCCAAATTAGTATTGAAGATTTAGGTAAGTTTCCGCTTGTGACCTATGTTTTTGGCTTTGACCGAGCATCTGAAATAGAAAAATCTTTTAATCGTGCAGGCTTAGAGCCAAGAGTCGTGTTTAGTGCAACCAGCGCCGATGTGTTAAAGACCTATGTGCGATTAGGTTTGGGCGTTGGTGTGATAGCCTCTATGGCCATTGATGAGGATATGGATCAAGATTTAGTGGCGATCGATGCAAGCCATTTATTTGCTCATAGTACGACTAAAATAGGGTTTAGAAAAGGTAACTTTTTAAGAACTTATATGTATGAGTTTATTGAGCATTTTGCCCCTCATTTGACCAGAGATATGATAGAGAAAGCGGTTGCACTCAGAGATCCACAACAAATTGAGGCCATGTTCGCTAATATGGAGTTACCTGTGAGGTAAACAGGCTTTTATCAAAGATTACACAAAGATAAAAGCACCAACAATATGTTGGTGCTTTTTTGTAAATAAATGAGTTACTAACACTCCACGATATTTACCGCTAAGCCGCCTTTGGCTGTTTCTTTATATTTGCTGCGCATATCTCGGCCTGTGTCCATCATGGTTTTAATGACTTTATCTAATGTCACTTTGTGGTTACCATCGCCTCTCAGTGCCATTCTTGAGGCGTTGATGGCTTTAACTGCTCCCATTGCATTGCGTTCAATACAAGGGACTTGTACCAGTCCGCCTACAGGATCGCAGGTGAGCCCAAGATTATGTTCCATACCGATTTCAGCCGCATTTTCTACATGCTCAACGGTGCCGCCCATGATTTCAGTTAACGCGGCAGCTGCCATAGAACAAGCAACCCCCACTTCACCTTGACAGCCGACTTCTGCACCAGAAATGGAGGCATTTTTTTTATACAAAATGCCGATGGCTGCCGCGGTGAGCAAATATCGGCAACAAATATCCAAATCCACTGATTCGACAAAGGTATCGTAGTAACATAAGACGGCGGGAATGATCCCAGCTGCGCCATTGGTTGGAGCGGTCACAACACGATCCCCTGCGGCATTTTGCTCATTTACCGATAAAGCAAAGAGATCGACCCAATCAAGAGCCGTTAACGGATCTGTGGTATGTTTACCTTCGGCTTTTAAGCGGCGATACATCGACGGGGCTCGCCGTCGAAGTTTTAAGCCTCCGGGTAAAATGCCTTCTTTTTGATAGCCCCGTTCAACGCAATGTTTCATGGTTTGCCAAATATGCCATAGCTGTTGTTGAATGTCTTTTTCAGCGCGAATACTGAGCTCATTTTGCATCATCAGTGATGAGATACTTAAGCCATGCTCGGTGCATAAATCCAGTAATTGAGAGGCAGAATTAAAATCAAATGGAGCCGATTTGATGGGTGCGGCAGGGGAAGCATCTTGGGCTTTGATTTCTTCTTCATCAAGAATGAAGCCGCCACCTACAGAGTAATAAGTCCGTGAGTAAAGACATTGTCCTTGCCCATAGGCATGTAAGGTCATGGCATTGGCGTGAGCTTCTAAGGTTTTCGTGCGATGGAAGGTAATGCCGTGTTCACGGGTAAATGCGACTTTTTTACCTGTGGTGAGTAAAAGAGACTCAGTATTAAATACTGTTTTTAAAATAGCAGGCACGCTATCAGTATCAACGGTATCTGGTGCTTCACTCATTAGACCTAAAATAACGGCTTTATCTGTACCGTGGCCTTTACCTGTTTGTGATAATGAACCAAATAACTCTGCTCTTAATTCATCTGTTTTTTCAATAAGATCACGATTGATGAGTGTATTAATAAAAATATTGCCCGCTTTCATTGGACCGACAGTATGGGAGCTTGATGGCCCAATACCAATTTTGAACATATCAAATACACTGATCATTCTAACATACCTTATTGTTGTACTATTTGTTGTATTTTGTACTCGTGGGAAAAGTATCCCACATTTTGTACTTAAGCTAATCATTATATTTTCTATTGCCATTTTTTTGATATTAGCAAAAGTAATGATAAAGGGCTGATATCTTTGTTGCATCATGGCTTAGACTAACTATGAATAGGCTTAACCTCAGCATAAGAATATGTTATTAATGAGCAGCCAGAAACTTTAATATCAATCAATGACAATCCTTTGGAGCCTTCGTGAGTTATTTAATGTTAGATTTAATGTCAACTCAACTGTCCGCTATTGAGTCTGAGCAAGTGATGAACCCAAAAGTGGGAGGGGTGATCCTATTTAGTCGTAATTTTGCTGATCGATGTCAATTGATCGCATTGGTGCAATCACTCAGACAGCTTCGCCCAGAATTATTAATCGCGGTTGACCATGAAGGTGGCAGAGTGCAGCGTTTTCGAGACGGCTTCACTAACATACCCGCGATGGGAAATATTCTATTGGCGGCTGAGGGGAATATGGCATTGGCAAAAGACTGGGCGCGAGAGCTAGGTTTTTTGATGGCGATAGAATTATTAGCTTGTGATATCGATTTAAGTTTTGCACCTGTTTTGGATGTTAATGGTGTGAGCGAAGTGATTGGGCTGAGGAGTTTTAGCAAGAAGCCTCAAGAGGTGGCTATATTGGCTGAACAGTTTGTTTTAGGAATGGCGCAAGCTGGGATGGCGGCGGTTGGAAAACATTTTCCCGGTCATGGCAGTGTTGCAGCGGATTCTCATATTGCAAAGCCGGTTGATGAGCGGGAAGAAGCGAGTATTGAGAAGCTTGATTTGCTGCCTTTTAAAAGCTTGATTCGTCAAAAACGTTTGCAAGGGATCATGCCTGCTCATGTTATTTACCCTAAGGTGTCTGCTGATCCTGCTGGTTTTTCATCCTATTGGCTTAAAACCATATTACGCAACAAATTAGGTTTTGATGGCGTGATATTTTCTGATGATTTAGGCATGAAAGGGGCAAGCGTTGCGGGGGATTATTGTCAACGGGCAAAAGCGGCATTGGAAGCTGGGTGTAATATGATTTTAGTTTGTAATGATCCTCAAGGGGTTGAAGATATTCTCACCCATTTTCAGTGGCCTATTGCGGACGTTAATTCAACACATCATCCTAGTCGTTTACTGGCCTGTAAACCACAAGTGATGGTGAGCTTGGAGAATGAGCAGCGCTGGAAGGCGGCAAAGGCGATCGCTCAGCGATGCCTGTGAGCTGAGTATCAATAGGATCAGACAAGCAGGCTGTGATACCCATGAAATTTCAAGATGTCTGATCCATTTTTTATTCAGTGCAGTGAATGAAAAAAATTAGCCACAGCGAGTAGTTAAGTATTCAATAATGGCTGACGATTCATACATCCAGCGTACCTGGTTTTCTTCTTCAATTCTTAAACAAGGGACTTGTACTTTTCCACCTTCATTGAGCAGTGTTTGCTTGTGCTCAGGCTGCTTGGCATCAAGGGTGCTTAAGTTTAATCCTTGTCGGCGAGCAGCGCGTCTGACTTTGACACAAAATGGACAAGCTTTATATTCAAATAAGGTGAAGTTTTGTGTAATGGCATCCACTTTTTGCTGTTCTTCTACTGAACGTTGACGTTTTTTAGGCGTAAAAATAAAGTTCAACAGCAAGATAATACGGCCTAACAGCCAACGAATAATGAACATGATGATCCTTAAGTGTAATGAAAATCGATGAGAGTTTAACTTAAGGCTCGCTAGGATAAAAGCCTTGCCGTTATTTTGTGTATTGTGATTATTTTTGTTTTGGCGCTGTTTAACCTGAACTTGGGATAATGCGTGTCAAAAAGTTTGAATACTTCATTTCACTAAAATGTTCACTGTGATGGGGGTGGTGGAAGCCTTGTTGAACTCATTAGAAAGGTGGATCCTATTGGCTTTGATTTGTCCTTGATTGACTAAGTAATCATGAATGTTTTTTAGCCTAGATTCTGTTAATGATGTGAGACTTGTTAATGAAACAGGCTGTATGTCAATGAGCCTATCATAAAGTGCTTGGTACCATTCTTGTTGGGCTTGTTTAGGCATTTTACTTTTATCTTGCTTATCGGGTGACAGTATTATTGCTTTTTGGTTGGTCTCTTTTTCATAGAGTTGAGTGAGAGCTTGAGCCAGTTCAGGCTGATTTGCATATGAATCCATTAATCTAAGATCAATATTTTGTCGGTTTATATTGGCTATGTTTGCTATTTTCCCATGAAGTTGTTCAATAGCAATAGCCTTTTTATCACGCAATTGCGTATCGGTATGGGCTATCGAGATAGTGAGCTTTGGTCTTTGTCTTAACCCTTTAGCTAGCTGGGACAGTATTTGTGTGTGTTCACTATTGAGCTGATGACTTGCTGCATCGAAATGCAGGGTATTGAGCACATCATCGGTAGCCAGAAGTGAGGAAAGCAAGGTAAAAGGCGCACTAATGGTTTTTGTGATTAATTGAATAAAAGCAGTGCTGAGTATGGTACCAATATTAAACTCAGGGGCGTTTAAATTGCCAGTAAGAGGTAAATCCAATGTAATGACCCCTTGATTATCTTCCAGTAACGCAATGGCGAGTGGAAGGGGTAATGAGGTTTCAGGTTCAACATTAGTGTTATCATTTACGCTGACTTGTTCAATGATAATATGATTTTTTCCCGTTAATGCTTGTTCTTGAATATGGTATTTTGATTGGATGGACATTAGGCCTTGAGCCATGTCATAACCCGTTAAATGACTCACATAGGGAGAGAGAGGTGGAAGATGAAATTGTTGAACATTTAATTCAAACTCAGTCTTAGGTTGAGGTAAAAATGGATTAATTTGTCCTTTTATTGTCAGAGGAGTATGAAGACCAAGGTTAGCCGAAAAAGCAAAGGGGATCATGGTTTTTTGATTGGAATCTATGTGCTTTATTGTGCCATTGATTTTATTTAGGCTGCTATTAAAGAGGGAGGAGAGGCTTCTATCTTCAAAATGATGGCTGCTGTCATGGATGTTAACTTGATTAACTTTAACATTAAGTGGCTTTGTCTGTTGATTGGGATCAGCCGCTGATTTTATCCCTTTGTGATGGGCATGATTCTTTACAGCCAAAACGGAAGAAGTTTGCCTCTTAATTGAAGAGGGTTTTATTACTGACTCAATATTGAATTGCCCACTTTTGGCTTTAATGATATTAATTTTCGCTTGTTGAATGTCGATTGAGTCAATAGAGATGCTATTGTCTTCTTGTTTCAGGTCAATATTAAGGAAAGAAAGGTTTTGCCAGAAGAGCAAAGGATCTTGTTTTGAAGTATTAAGCGTAAAATCTTGAATTTGGACTTGACCTTTAAATGCTGCTTGCTGTGTTTCATTCACTGTGACTTTTCCTTGTAATTCAAGATTTCCAGCGATATTCGTCAGGTTGAGATATTGTGCTAAATAAGGTTTGAATGGAGCAAGGGATAATTGAGTCAGTTTAATATTTGAGGCATTGGATAAACGGGATAAATCAATGGTGCCTTCGGCGTTAAATTCTCCCTGTTGATTAATTGAAAACCTTGTTGAGTAATTCATTGGCTGGCTGAAAGTTGAGTCGATTGGACCCGTTATGAAATCAATATCGGATAATTGCCATAATTGCGGCGTTGCGAAAATAGATTCCGTCACATTGAGGTTAGCTTGTTTAATGTGTGTTTCATTTAATGAAAATAACCAAGGCGTGCTTGATGGGAGAGGATGATTATTTTTCGATGGTGCTGCGTTTTCATTAGGGGTGATGAAACTAATGATATCTATACCTTGTGGGTTAATTTTTGCATTGAGATTAAGCCCTTGAGTTAAAAACTTATTAGCATTGAGTGTTCGACCACTGAGATTTGCATCAATACCTTCAAGTGCCATTAAAGGGAATGACAAAAAAGGGGTATTTTGATGAGATAGGGTGAGGTTATGGAGACTGATTTTTGCATTTTTTAGAAAGATATCAATAAAAGGGGATAGCTGCTTGCCTTGTTGGCGATGGGCGGTTAGAAGGTGATAGTCGGCGAAACCATTGAGTTGACCTTGTTGTAATTGTGCGGGAAATTCGTCGGCAACGATTTTCCACAATACGGGGAGAGAAAGCTTGTTAAGTGTTATTTGGCCTTTGAGATCAAAGGGGAATAATTGTAATCGTCCGTGTGTGGCTATTTCTCCACCTTCTTCTCCCACTAGGCTGATTTCATAGGTATTATATCTTTCTGGATTGCCATCTTTAATTTTGATTTGTGTATTGAGACTATTTAGAGAAAGGTTAATATCACGATACTGAAGTTGACGATTGTTGACAGTATTAATCAAATACGCTTGAGCATTGTGAATACGAATGTGATTGGCGATAAAAGCAGGTGAATTTTGTTGGTCTTTATTTTGATTTTTCGATGTTTCATCTTCTGTAGGCTCTTTTGTTGATAGGCGTTGCAGAATATCTGAGAAATTAAAAGTGAGCTTTGAAGGATCGGATAAACGAGTAATGTGGATAACGGGCTGACTTAAGCGTACGTTTGAGCAGGTTATTGCTTGGTTGAAAAGAGATTGCCAAAATTGAAAAGTAAAATCTAACTGGTTAAATTTAAAAAAGCTATCACCATTTTTTTCTTGTATTGAAAAACCTTTTATTGTCACATGCCAATTAATTGGATTAATCGTCATATCGAATAGTTGTACGGGGCGATGCAACCAAGATTCAATAGATTCTGGCGCATATTGCTTCACTAGCTGTGGCAGGATAAAGCCTATGGATATTAACAGCAGTATATACAGCAAGCTGACAATCAAGAGGCAATAATAAAAGATTTTGTGTTTTAAAAGGCGTTGAAGTCTATTTTTGTAACTTGGTATTCTTGCTGGCATTTTTTCCTCGAAGAACATTTGGCGAAGCATTGAGCTTGTCTTAAATCCTTTACCATTATAGAAGTGGATTATTGAACACGCATGTGAAGGAGTAAGTGATTGCTCATTTAACCGCGACATTGGTAATATATGCCGATATTAGGTTTTGATGCTATTTTCTGGAGACAAAGATTGAATAAAAGTTTAACGACTAACCTTATCGCGGCAGTATTGGTCATAGTGGGTTATTTATTGCCTCAGCCTATTATTTTATCCATTGGATTGTTCGCCTTGTCAGGGGCTGTGACAAACTGGTTAGCCATTCACATGCTGTTTGAAAAGATCCCAGGACTTTATGGTTCGGGAGTGGTTCCTTCTCGTTTTGAAGAATTTAAAGCGGGAATATCGCACTTAATGATGAAGCAATTCTTTACCAGTGAGAATATTGAACGTTTTATTTCTGGGCAAGCTGAGCATACGGCTCCTTTGAATCTAGCGCCTGTTATTGAACAAGTGGATTTAAGTCCCGCTTTTGATGGATTAGTCACAACGGTTGAAAATTCTCAATTGGGTGGCATGTTGGCCATGATGGGAGGAAGTGAAGCGATTATGCCTTTAAAGGCCCCATTCATAGAGAAAATGAAATCAGCTTTATCCGATATTGCCCAAAGTGATGATTTTCATAAAGTATTGCAAGCTCAGCTTTCTAAAAGTCACATGTCAGAGGAGCTTCAGGGGCAAATTGAAGATATTGTGAAACAGCGTTTGGATGAGTTGACTCCACAACTGGTTAAGCAAATTATTCAAGATATGATTAAAACACACTTAGGTTGGCTAGTCGTTTGGGGAGGAGTGTTTGGAGGCTTAATTGGTTTAGTGGCGGCTATTTTACCTGTGTGACATTAGCTGGTCATTGGACAATAGATCCAACAGCCAATCGATAAACTTTAAAGTGTTAAGAGCGAGTTGTTTGGCCTTTATTGTGTCAGAGTCTTTATTGTGTCAAAGTCGGCTCGCTTTGGTTATGAATGTGC
The DNA here is from genome assembly GCF_947495455.1 of uncultured Shewanella sp. Lineage (GTDB taxonomy): Bacteria > Pseudomonadota > Gammaproteobacteria > Enterobacterales > Shewanellaceae > Shewanella. The sequence goes on from NZ_CANLZC010000022.1 coordinate 63,133, forward strand.
CTTGAATACTGTTATTTCAGAGGTTATCACTAAGGTTTCTTGTGATAATGGGGAACAAAGATCCAACAGCCAATCGATAAACTTTAAAGTGTTAAGCGCGAGTTGTTTGGCCTTTATTGTGTCAAAGTCGGCTCGCTTCGGTTATGAATGTGCCTTAAATACTGTTATTTCAGAAGTTATCACTAAGGTTCCTTGCGATAATGGGGAAAGAGCTCCAACAGCCAATTGATAAACTTTAAAGTGTTAAGCGCGAGTTGTT
>NZ_CANLZC010000023.1 GCF_947495455.1 uncultured Shewanella sp.
TAGATAGTTCCATTAATGACCTCCATACAACGTAGAGGTCTTTATACCGTATCTGAAAGATCGTTCAATTGATCGTCCAAATTATTAACTGATCAGTATTAGGCCCTAGAGGTTGAGTTTTAAAAAAAACTACTCTATACCCAAGTTAGGGTTAAAAGCACAGGAAAATAACTATGGTCGGTATGAGTATGACTCAAAGGACACTTTATCTATTACTCTCTCTGGCACTTTTATTCAGTGAAACGCTACTTGCAGCAAGGATAAAAGATAATACTGTCATTAATATCAACCGATTTGCCAATAGGCCCAGTTTTCAGGGTCATGAATTTACCCTTAATGCATTACTGTCCTTATTACCTAATAGCAAGCGCCAAATGAACCCTAATAGAAAAGGCATTAGCTACTTTGAAATTGTTTCCATCGGCTCCAGCCATTTAGGTTGGATGAATGTCACACAATCACAAAAAGCCACCGAATTAAATCATGAAGGTCGACAATTGCTGGCTGTAGTCTTTCAATTTGGAGCAGGCCACTCTGCGCAAGCCAGCCTCAATGGGTCAACGAAAAATGCTTTTCATTCTGAGTATTTATGTGGCCAAGTGAACAGGCTTCACTTTTGCCAAGTAGGGGAAAAAGTCACCGCTTTGCTCCATTACTTTGATTTTAGCGGTCAAAAGCAAGGTCATTTAAATGTCACTTCTCACTCTGACAGCCACCCCTTCTACTGGAGTGACTCGATTTACATACAATAAACCCTATTTTTTGCTTTCAATGCCCTCTGCTTCATGGGCCGCACGCGTTTTAATTTCATACAAAGTAAAAGCTTCACGACTTCGTGTCCAAGGTTGGCCCGAGTCTGCATCATAATCTTTTGGCAAGCTGATCCCTTTAGGTGAATAAGCATCAATGCCCACTTCTCGTGATACATTCACTGCCCGTAAACTGTGATCAGCAAAAGCTACCACAATAGCCGTGCCTAACTGCTTAGCCCCATTAGCCAGTCTCACAACCTCTTTAGCCACCCCTAAGGTGCTTAAATAAATGACTTTACCTTGAGGATCAATTTTAGGATAAATAGAGAATAATAAATCAGCAGGAATGCGATCACCTATCGCCTGCGCCACTTCCCATTGAGCATAAACAGGCTTTTGATTTTGCTTAAAAATCTCAACAACGCGGTCGGCAATTTGCTCATTCATCGGCCCGGGTAATTTATTGCCTTTTTCATCAATACGATTCCCAAAAGAATAAGCAATAATACTGTCACCTTGTTGCACGTCTCGCATTTCAGCTTTCCACGTGAGCACTTGCTGCATTAAAAAATGAGTCAAGTCATTGGCTACGGCCTCATCACCCAATTGGCTGAACAGTCGTAACTTAATGGCCTCATTAAGTTGCAGTTCAGTCACATCAGAATGATCTTTTGCCGCTAAAGATGAATAAGTATCCACTTCGGCAGCAACAGCTTGGCCTGACAACAGCAAAGGTAACACAATAGCAGGCGCTAAAGGTTTCATAAACGTCATACCTCATCAATTAAAGCCAAACACACATATATACCCGTGATACTTGAAGATGCCTGTTTTCAGAGCCTGTAAAAGTGCCTAATTCAAGGCGTATTATTGCAAGAATGCTTATTGCCTTTTAAGATTATACAACGCAGAAGTTGGTGCTTTTACAGACTCCCAACGGGCTGGTTTCAAAGCTTTTTATACTGCGTTATTGAACATCAGCTTAGAATGACTAGGCACGCTGTTCAAAGCCTTGCCTAAAAAGCTTTTAATTCCAGCTGAATCCTGCATCTTCAAGTATCACGGGTATAAGTGTGTAATGGCAAGTTCAGACGTTCCTTCGCAACAATATAATCAAATACCTATAATACGTTAAGTCTACACTCAACAGCCGCTAATAGACCACTAAAATACTCTCTTATAACCAAACAAGCTAAAAACTGTGTTTTCTCTCTATTTATTTTTAACACTTAAAAAATACGTTGCCACCAAGATAAAGGTTGACCGCAGTTCGCTGCCGGATGATAACTTTCACTTAATGCGGGTAAGGCGACAGTATTATGGCAATCACTTTGCCTTGCCACACCTGAAGTACGCTCAAAATAACCATTCACTACACCACTCACAGGAGCCATTCGCAGACTCATAGGCGGACGATTCTTTAAAAAGGCTTGATACACAGCCATGGCACCGTTGCTGCCATAAAGACCTGTTTTACCGTTGTCATCACGCCCCACCCAAATAGCTGCCACATTGCGCTCATCAAAGCCTGCAAACCAAGAGTCTCTCGAATCATTGCTGGTTCCGGTTTTTCCAGCCAAGGTCACATCAGGAAAAGCCTGACCTAAACGTGTCGCCGTGCCAGAGTGCACCACTTGTGTCATGGCATATTTCACCAAATAATCTGTCGCAGGAGAAATGGCTTGCTCACGAGCTTCACGCCTAACAGGTAAGGCTTTATTATCGGAGTCAAGCACTGCAGTAATAGACGATAAGTGTTGGTATTGCCCATTATCCGCCAGTGTTTGATAAGCTTGCGCCACCATAAGAGGTGAACCATTTACCGCTCCAAGTAACATAGACGGATATTGAGAAACTTTCCCTCGCCAACCAGCAGCCTCTAACGTATGAGCCACATTTTTCACGCCGACGGCCATGCCTAAATTCACCGTTGGCACATTCATGGATTTTTTAAAAGCGGTTAATAAAGGTACTTGCTCTCTAAATCTTCTGTCCACATTTTGTGGAGACCAAGTTTTTCCTTGGCCATTTTTAAGGGTAATAGGTTTATCTTTTAACGGCGTCGCTAAGCTGTATTTATCCCCTTCACTCAAGGCCGTCGCATACACAAAAGGCTTGATTAGCGAACCAATAGGACGACGAATTTCAACCGCACGATTATAACCATGATACCCAGGCACTTTATCGCCTACCATGGCCGCAATCCCACCAGAATATTTATCCGTGACCACCATGCCAACTTGCAAGGATTTATCATTTTGGCTTAAGCGCTTCATGGTGTCTTTCACCGCTTTTTCAGCCGCCTCCTGCGCGATAGGGTCAAGGGTGGTATAAACCTTAACGCCTGAACGTTTCAATAATGCTCCGCCATACTTATCATTTAGCTCTTGCTTAACCACAGCAAAAAAAGCAGGCAATTTTTGATGGACAGGTTTATCGGCTTTACGCAGGCCTAATGGCGATTCCACTGCTGCCTTGTATTCAGGCACAGTTAACTTACCCGCATCCATCAATAAACGTAACACTAGATCTCGACGCGCTTGGGCACGCTTGGGATAACGCCATGGATTATAATAAGATGGCCCCTTAATGACCGCCACGAGAAACGCTTGCTGAGGCAAGGTCAATTCGGCAATGGGCCTCCCAAAATAAAACTGTGACGCCAGCCCCATACCATGCACACCACGGGCTTTATCTTGCCCCATATACACTTCATTAAGGTAAGCTTCTAATATGGCATCTTTTGAATAACGAAAATCAATAATGATAGCCATTAAGGCTTCACGTAGTTTTCGCGTCAATGAGCGCTGACTCGAGAGAAAAAAGTTTTTAGCTAACTGCTGAGTGAGTGTCGAGCCTCCCTGCACGGTATGACCAGCACTAATATTAACCAATGCCGCACGCAATATGGCAAAAGGGTTAATGCCGTAATGCTCATAAAAAGTACGGTCTTCTGTCATGATTAATGCATTAACAATTTGTTTCGGGATCTGCGCCATAGGCACAAATAACCTGTCTTCTCCATCACCTGTGATAATACGATCCAATAACACAGGCTCTAGATGAAACACTGCTAATTGACGGTGATCACTTAATCTTGTCACCGAGCTCACCCCTTGATCATCAAAGGTTACCATCACACGCTGTGCAACTTGCTGCCCTGAAGGATGTAAAAAAGGACGACGCCAAACATCAATTTTGGTCTTAGAAGCTGAAAACTCGCCCACTTGACGAGGATTAGCCACTTTGCGATAACCCAGCAATTTAAGTTCAGACAGTAATTGGTTATGGCTGATTGCCGCGCCGGGATACAAGGCCATTGAACGACTAAACACTTGCGCTGGCAAATGCCATTTTTGCCCTTCAAATTTATTCGCAATAATTTGATCTAAATAAATACAATAAAGACTCAATGCCGCAAACACCACTAGGCTCAGCTTCCAGCACATAGACCAGACTTTACGGCCAGCGCCAAGTGATCCTTTGCGTTTCGGTTGCTTTTTTTTCGTCGTGCCTTTTTTAGCGACTTTTTTCTTAGGTGACACGCCTTTTTCTTTTCCGTTCGCTGTCGTTTTCATCATCTATCCACATTACTTCAATGTCTTTTTCTTTGTAAATTTAGTCGGTTGTGTATTAGCAGGATCATTCGGCCACAGATGTTTAGGGTATCGACCTTTCATCTCTTTTTTCACCTCAACATAAGGTCCTTGCCAAAAGCTTGCTAAATCAGCCGTTAACGCCAAAGGCCGTCTTGCTGGCGATAATAACGCCATTGTCACCACTAACTTGCCCTGCGCTAAACGCGGGCTCTCTTTCATGCCTAAGGCTTCTTGCAGACGCACACTTAATGTGGCACGTCCGGCATCATCATACTCTATTGCCGCTTGAGTCCCCGTTAACATCGGCCACTGGCTCGGCAGTAGGGTATTCAATCTTTGCTGTTGCTGCCATGAACAGGTATTCAATAGCAGCTGATAACAATCCAGCTTCATTAACTGGGTTAAATTACTGATATCGATCAAGTGAGGCGCTAACCAATCCTCTAAGCTATTCAACAAATATTGATCCGATATATTCGGCCATGCTTCGCTTGTATCGAGGCTTGTAGCCAGCTTAATGCGATATTGCAGCTGCCGCACCTTATCATTCATGTTCAATATTTGCAGCCCTTTGCTGCGAATTTGTGCTAACAGCGCTTGCACTCGATGTTCAGGCTCAGGTTGAGCTCCTGGCACTTTACTGAGTAAAATCTTACCCATATAACGCCTATTCTCAGAATAAAAGCGGCCTTTATCATCGTCCCATTCACAAAAATTAATCGAAGACACTAAAAAAGACAGGTCGTGATCCACTAAAAGTTCGGTTTTATGGCTGGCCTTTTGAGTCTTTTTAGTGGAGCTGGCCCTTAACAAGGTATGAGGAAACGGCGCCGCTAAATAGACTCGCGCCGCCATTTGTGATTTTTCCTGAAAATCCGCCACCACCAACCAAGGCTCAGCCGTTAACGGATCATTATCTGGCAGCTCCACTCCGGTGCCGTTAGCCAGCTGATAGCCTTTATTGCCTCTGGCCTTGGCAATTCTGTCTGGATAAGCTAGGCCTAATAAAAAAGCCACAGAGGCAGGACTGGCATGACTGATCACAAAGTGTAAATCCAAGGCCTTTAGATTAAGTGCCTTTAGATTAAGTGCCTTTAAATTAAGTGCTTTTCGCTCCCTAACCTTAGCATTCAACTTCCCCATAAACTGCTGAGTTAATTGCCCCGCCTCTCCTTTTAATGCCGATGATAACTGGGTCAAAATATTCACATTCATGCCCACACGGCTACGAGCACTCAATAGGCCTGCCACCGCACAAGCCAAACCGACTAAAGCACTATCATCATTTTTACAAGCCCATTCTTTGGCTTTAAGCAACATATGCGCTAAACGAGGAGCACACCCTAAGCCATAAGCTTCAATGCCGTGAGCGGTAATTTTACGCTCATGATCCACCAAAAATAATGTTTGTAGTAATTGCCATGCCGCCTCTTCATTGCCCACACTTGGCAAGGTCAACATAGGCAATTCACCCACAGATTTCACTCCCCAATAGGCACAATTAAACACAAGATCTGTCAGTTCACTGTGCTCAACTTCAGCCAAGTCCACTCTTGCTAATCGCCCTTGCTCTTCTTGCCCCCAGAGTCTTAATGCCACTCCCCTGAACAAACGTCCAGCACGGCCACTTCGTTGAGCACTTGAGGCTTGGCTAATGCGCTTTAAAGTGAGTTTACTCGTCCCTGTTTTAGGGTTAAAAATAGCTTGCCTTTGATAACCAGAGTCCACCACTAGGCCTATGCCTGCTATGGTTAAGCTGGACTCGGCCACATTCGTGGCTAAGACCACTTTACGTTGTCCATTTCGAGCAGGCGCTATGGCAATATCTTGAGCTTGAGGCGGTAAACTGCCGTATAAAGGACAAATCGCATAAAGCTTGCTGTCCAATCTCGCCTCTAGATAAGTTTGCAGCCGCTTGATTTCAGCTTGCCCCGGTAAAAAAGCCAATAAACTTTTGTCTTCTAAACCATCAAAGGTACTGATTTGTGACAAAAATGCATTATATTTCGCCATCGATGTCTTATCATGGGGCATCGATGTCTTATCATGGCCACCACATCGACTCGCCTCAAGCAAAGCGATAATCGCCGCTCCCATGGGCTCAAGCCAGGCTTGATGATGGAATGAATGACCCTTTTTGATACTATGATACGCCACTTCTACTGGAAAGCTGCGGCCTTCACTCTTAAGCATTATGGCTTGAGGCATTAACCTAGTTAAAGGCAGACTCGATAAGGTGGCCGACATGGCCAAAATGGCTAAATCTTCTCGAAAGCTTTGCTGGACTTCTAACGCCAAGGCTAAACCTAAGTCTGTGGTTAAATGACGCTCGTGGATCTCATCAAAAATAATCATAGCGACGCCACTCAGCTCAGGATCTTGCTGGATCATTCGCGTCAAAATACCTTCAGTCACCACCTCTAATCTCACCTCGGCACTGGATTGTGACTCTCCTCGAACACGATAACCCACTTCTTGGCCTAAGGCTTTACCTGTCACTTTTTCCCGCTGAGCGGCAATATAATGGGCCACGCTTCGAGTGGCCACTCGTCTAGGTTCCAACATAATAATTTTGCCTGATATTTCAGGCCAATCCAGCATAGCTAAGGGTAAAGCCGTTGACTTACCCGCCCCCGTTGGGGCTTCAAGGATCACTTGGTTATGTTGACGAAAGGCGGCGCGTAAATCACTTAGCAGATCAAGAACGGGTAGTTGACTCAAAACAGACTCAAATAAATTAATCGATACAAAATAATGCTAAACAGTGTACTCGGATCTCACATAAATTAAAAATAAGACGCTTTTTGAGAAATAATAAACAAAAACCGACGCATGAACGTCGGTTTATTAAAAGCACTTAATATGGGCTTATATTGAAAGCTTATATCGTAAGCTCAGCAAGATATCATCAACTCTTTAAAATCTGTTTCATGTCCCACAACGTATCAGACATTAAGCTTAAGGTGCCATGATGTAACTCATTTTCATCCGTTGCCAAAAGCAGCATATTAGTGGCTGATGTCACTTGGTTGAGCTTGTTACGCACTTTCTCATTGTCTTCCTGACTCAGCTCGGCAATCGGTGCGTTTTCTTCGCAAGCAGGATTAAACTGCAGTTGTTCAAATGCAGGTTCACGGTCTAACTGGTATTCATCCTCGGCAGCTTGATTAAAGTAGCGACCATAATTTTTGGCAATAAAACCCAGCAACTTAAACATTTTTCCTATGCTTGGCTGGCCTTCACCCGCCTGCCACTGCTGCACCTCCGCCTCGCTCACATTCATGATCTCGGCCAACTTTGCTTCAGTTAAATCGAAACTTGTGCGTATCTTTTCCAGCTCCCTCACATCCCTGCTCCTGTTAATCGTTTCGACGTTCCCGCCTTCACCGCCACATAGCCCATGCCCACTAATAGAAAGATTTCAATCATATTCATTGGCAAACGCAGGTATTCATAAATATCGTAAAAAAACATCGGCTCAAAGCCTACAAAGTAATTACCTAAAACATCTTTGCGCACTAAATCTTCAATGCCAGTGATCAAATTGGTCAATACAAACACCCCATACACACCCAGCAATAAATATTCCTGCGCGAAGCGTTTGTAATGCACATTAAGCTTTAAGGCTTGAGCTATGGGACCGCGATACCAAATCAGTGTCATCACCAATAAGTCATAGGCAATGTAACTGAAATAAAACACCCAGCTGGGTACTTGGCTCAATAAATACTCATTGAGCCACAAGACATCTACTAGTTTCATGACTGTTGGGATCATCAATAAATAAACCCAGTTAGGCAAGCGCCGACACATAAGTACACTCATACCTAACGCTAAGGCTAAACCAATATTAGATAACCACGCCCATTCACGAAATAACGTCGTAATCACAAACAATAAACTTAAGCTACTAGCGGCCACAAAGGCTCCTAACCACAACAAAGTTTTTTGCTTGGCAAAGTAAATCACTCCCGAGCCAATCAAGCCGATACCTATGAGCACGACAAACCACACATCCATGCTGAATCCCTAGCTCACCGCATCCTGTAAATAATATGCAAAATTAGGTTTAGTTGTTCCGCCACCAGCCATAGGCACAGGTGGCACCCAACCAGCATTACCATTCAATAAGGCAACATTGGCATCATTATTAGGTTGAGTCGTTCCACCACCACCCAAAGGCAAGGGTGACAGCCAACCCGCTCCACCATTCAATAAGGCAACATTGACATCGTTATTAGGTTTACTCGAGCCACCACCACCCAAAGGCGCGGGTGACAACCAACTAGCATTACCATTCAATAAGGCAACATTGGCATCCTTATTAGGCTTTGTCCCACCACCACCACCCAAGGGCATAGGTGGCACCCAACTCGCACTACCATTCAAGAAAGCAAAATTGGCATTGTTATTAGGCTTTGTCCCACCACCACCACCTAATGGCACAGGTGGCACCCAATCTCCCCCGTTAAGCGTCACAAAAAAACTCGCGCTCAATGCTATGGCTGTATCTTGAGTGTAAGAGCTCAATAAATACTCAGTATTAATAGGAGATCTTGCCGCCTTTGAAACAGCGTTTGCTGTAGGCATTTGAATGGCAACGGGATTGATATCAACAACGGGAGGCATATCCATGAACATAATATTTCCTTGTTTCTTGTTTCTTGTTTCTTGTTTCTTGTTTCTTGTTTACACTTATTAGATTATTGATTTTAACGTTAAAGATGCTTTATTAAACAGTAATTAATCATTGTTTAATAAATAAATCAAGCTTAAGTGCTTTTTTATACTTGTTTTAGTCTTTAGTGCAATTTATGGCTATTGGCATATTTCAAATGAATAAGCCGACCTAGACCATCATAATAGCAGCGCCAACTATCTCCTGTGGGAAGTAATACTGCCATTAACTTGTCTTCTTCATTCCAAATAAACCGAGTCTGTTTAGCGCTCAACTTAGCATCATGTACTCGCTTTTCAATCATACGGCCACACACATCAAAACGATAAATGACATTTCCAAAATGCTGCACACTATTGGCATAACCTTTGTTTATTAACCCTCCACCATACTCATCTTGCAGCGTTCTTTCATTACGCTTAGCTTTATGATTTCTAGATTCATAGCATAAGGCTTCATTGCTTATAGCTTCATTGCTTAAAGGCAAAGGTGATCGATTCATCCATAAACTCTCCATATTCTGCAATAGACTCTGCTGTAAATGGATAGGCTCGCGCTCAAAAACACATAGCGCTTTCTGGTTCACCATAGCGTTGCTGACGAGGTGCCGTTGACGAAGCGCTGCAAAATAGCCAATGAGGGCTTTATGTTCGCAACCTGCTTGCTGAAAAAAGGCTACACTTAAATATTCTTCCCGCCCCGCTTCCGTAACCGCTTCAGCAACCTCTTCATTAGCGGCTGGACTCATACCTTCGCTCATACCTTTACTAATACCTTCAGGGGTGCCTTTAGGAGTACTTTCGCCAATGCCGTCGTGAATGCTTTCGCCAATGACTTTACCCTTTACATCCAGTCGATAATCCACTCGCATTTTTCGTCCGCGTACATCATCACTGCTCACCGATAAGAGTTGCGACTGAGCATTATAGTGAAAGAAGGTATTACTCATCACCACTGCGCTCTCTACACTGGCTCTATCTACACCGGCTTTTTCATGCTTATCCTTCTTCACAAAGTGGCTCTCTTTTGCTACGCCACTTAAAGCTTGCTTTTGGATCAGGCGACCTAAAGCGTCGTAAAAAAATCGCAGCTGAGTCCCATCAAGCCCAGTACGCAGAGAAAGTCGACCTAGGGCATCATACTCGTACTTAACTCGTCGACCATCGCCATATACTAACTCGCTTCGCTCACCCGATGCATTAAAGCGATAACACCAATGACTCATTCCACTTTTCATGCCCATGAGTTGTCCGTGTGCGTCATAACCCAATTGCACTTTTTCAGGATTTTCACGCTTTTCACTTTTTTCATCATTTGGGGTTTTCGTGCTTTCATAATGACGTAGGCAACCAAAGGCGCCGTAAGTAAAGCGATAAATACGGCAAGGAAACGCCTTTTGTGATCTTGCTGCTTGATCTGCATTAAAGACACTCAATCGAATCAAATGACCGCGAGAATTATAGTGAAAAGTCTGGTGCTTAAGTGGTCTTTCATCTATCGATGTCGTCCACTTAGCGGGCCGCATCGACAGGTCATCATAAGACCAAGCGTGTTTCTTGCACTTAATAATGGGGTTTTGCATCAATGAAGAAGCCACAGAGAAACCGTTAAAATCAAACAAACTCAACGCTTTTCTGTCTAATTGAACCCGCTCAAATCGCGTCTTCATTAAAGCCGCCTCTGTTTGCCATTGCTGTGAAATCAGTCGCCCTAGAGCATCATACTCAAGCAAAAGCGTGTCTTTTATTTTTTGATATTGCCCTTTATCGCTCGCCTCCAGTCTAGGCGCATCCCTCAGCGCATTTTGATTGCTTAACTCCTCTTGAGCACTGATTTTTTCTATACGCTCAGGTAAATAAACCGCCTTTAATTGACCATCAGTGTGATACTGAAAGCCCATTTGGCTGCCATCTTGTTTCACAATCCAAGCCAGCTGTCCTCGGCCAGTATATTGATAAAAAAACTTGTCACCGCAAGGTAAACTCGCTTCAATGCGATTGCCTTTTTTATCGTAAAGGTACTGCCAAGTCTTCCCCTCACTATCGGTTGCAGAAACCAGCTTACCTTGATGATTAAAACCATAACGGTGAACACGATTGCCATGCTGTTTAATGGCACACACTTGGCCCCAATCATCATATTCCCAAGCCGTGCATTGGCCTAGTGGATCGATTTGACGGCGTAATTGCTCGCCACGCCATTCAAAAGAGGTGATCCCGCCCTTGGCATTAATCCATTTAACTAACTGTTTTTGGGCGTTTAAGTGATAACACACTATGCCTTTATGGCTAGTTTTATGATAAATAATGCCATTGTCATCATCATAGCGCCATTGCGCTCGACCTAACCCTTGAGCACCAATCCGTGATACTGCTCGCCCCTTGTCATCATAGCGATATTGCACCCATGATAAGTCCGAGGGCACTGGTGAGTCGGTTTTTGCTTCTATGGCCTCAATGCCACTGGCGGTTTTGAGCAAATGATCACTTGTATCATAGTCATAATAAGTACTATGCCGCCCATGAGCGTGACTGGCAGCCAATTGCTGCGCTGAGTTATAGGTAAAGTCCACCAAAGGCGCTATGGTGTGCTTTTTACTATCGGTAAGCACCAATTGCGTGATACAAGCTTGCTCAGTCACCACTTTTATATAACGGTCGTCACTCAATAATACCCAAGTCAGCAATCCTTTTTCATAGATAAAATGAATACTATTCTTATTTTCATCAATAATTTCAGACAATAATAAACGATTAGCGCCATTTTCATGACTGCTCGTCATGTGAAAATCACTCTCGTGACCCCCCATCTCATGAAAAACACTCTCATGTAACCCCGTGTCGTGAAAAGCCCTCTCGTGAAAGCCACTATCATGGCCCCCCCCCTCATGGAAACCACTCTCATGAAAACCATAAGTGAGCCCACTCACATGGCGCATATAATATCGCCCTTGAAAGCGTTTAAGCCACCAAGCGGGTAAGCTCGCCGATCGAACTTCTTGCCCTTCTAACGGAAAGGCAAAACGGGCTTGTTGTTTTCTTTCATCGATAAAGCAAAGCTGCCCAGACTCTATCACAAGACACAGATCCCAACTGCACCACCACGTTCGGCCCAATAGTCCTGAAATATTGGCCTCAGTGGCAGAGTTCTGATGCCAAGCTGAGGAATAAGCCCGTTTAAAAGTTAACGGAATAAAACCGGCGAGACTAAATTCTAATTGGCACGCTTGCATTCGCCCCGTGACATTATCGACGTTCTCACTGGCATTGGCGTTAATCTGTAATGCTTGCCTTTGTGTAAAGTCTTCAAGGCTAGTCCCAGCGAACATTGAATGCGAGCGGTTTTGAAGCTGATCTTGGATCTGATTTTGAAACTGATTCTGAATATTTGTCAACAAAGCGGCACTCATGTCAGTTTCAGACTCTCGCTCTCGTTCCTCCTCTGACCCTGATTCTGGCCCAGACTCTAACTCAGGCTCTCGTTTTAACTTAGGCTCTAGCAGTACCTTCCCCATGAAGTCAAACAAGCGATCCATGCTGTTAAAGCCCCTTAAACCTCGCAAAGCGTCATGATAAGAATGTTGATATTGATGCTGTTGATGCTGTTGATGCTGTTGATGGTTTTGATTAAGCACCGAAGTGTGCAAATTTGAAGGTTGCCCCGTTAGCATGCCTTCCATAGGCCAAAAAGCCTCATGCTGCAGGCCATCATAGTGAGAAGAATACCTACCCATGAAACTTTCAAAGGGGAAAACACAATAACGACTGTCAAAACAGGGGCTCAGAAAGTCTTCTCGAGTAAAATGCCCTTGTTGCTCAAAAGCTCCCTCGCCAAAATTCTCAACCAAGCATGTCCTCTGGCTAGCACCTCTGCCAACATTAAGAAGATGAGTATTAAAACGACTATTTTTAAAGTGAAACGCATCATTGTTGGCGTTATCTTTCGCAGCAGATGTGTTATCCAATACGCGCCTGTTGAATAATGAGGAGGATAATTGAAATGGATCAGGCAATGACGGCATATAAGCCTTTAGGCCATTAACAGGCCAAGTCGCGCCCTTTGAAGCAGTATCACCACCTTGCCTTTTTACAGGCATGCTAATTTGACGCGATAATGACTGAACAGAAAAGCCTTTAGCGAATAAAGAGTCCTTAGCCAATAAAGAGCCTTTAGCTAGAGAAAAACCTTTAGCCAATGAAGCGCTCTTAGTTAGTAAAGCGCCTTTAGCGAATTGCACACTTCTAATTAAATACGCCGTGACGTTAATGACGACTATTCCAACAAAATAGTCAAAAAAGGGGTAAAAAAAACGGTTAAAAAACCGGCTCACAAATCGGTCATTATTATTTTTTATTTTATTTAACATCACACCACCGATACACCACAGATTTAATCCCTCAATCTGATCTTGAGCGTCCATTCTAAAGCCAAACAAACCACGCGCCTATCGCCTTCACCCTTATTGCGTCATTTTCTACTTATTCGACACAAAAAAAGCACCACAAAATAAAACATAAAACGTTTAAGTCACAACTATCCCTTTGACCACAAGCAGAATAAGATGAATAGCCAAGGTAAAAGGTAAAAATAGATGCTAAAACAGTCGCAGCCTAACTGCGCAGTTAGGCCGCACTCAAAAATAACGTATTCAAATTTTGGCACTCGCACTCATTATTCCGAGTAAACCGAGTAAACCAAGTAAACCAAGTAAACCAAGTAAACCAAGTAAACCAAGTAAACCAAGTAAACCAAGTGAAGGTTAGCCAATATTAATAGTGCCGCCACCGGAAACCGTTCCGCCGCAATCAATGGCATCCCCATCACGGACAGCAGCCTTACCATCGATAAATACCGTGCTAGAACCCGCTTTAATAGAACGTCCATGGGGAGGATGTTTGGGCTTAATGTGTGGCAATAAAGGATCCCCCACTCGTGCCAAAGGACTGCCATCCCCTATTACTGTGCTCGACCCCGACACCACAGGCGTAGGAAAAAATCCATCATGTGCCGAACCTATATCACCCACTTTTACTGCATTACCCATAGTGTCTTCCTTAACCTGTTACCTTTAAAATAATTGATATGAAAATATTCAATGTGCTTTGTTGTTTCTTTGTATCGCTAATGGTTTTTGTACTGGCTCACTTTCCCGTAATAGCTGCCATCGCCTATTACTGTGCTCGCCCCCGACATCACAGGCGTAGGAAAAAATCCATCATGTGCCGAACCTATATCACCCACTTTTACTGCATTACACACTTTTCTACATTACACATCATGTCTTCCTTAACCTGTTACCTTTAAAATAATTGATATGAAAATATTCAATGTGCTTTGTTGTTTCTTTGTATCGCTAATGGTTTTTGTACTGGCTCACTTTCCCGTAATGGCTGCCATCGCCTATTACTGTGCTCGCCCCCGACATCACAGGCGTAGGAAAAAATCTATCATGTGCCGAACCTATATCACCCACTTTTACTGCATTACCCGCTTTTCTACATTCCCCATCATGTCTTCCTTAACCTGTTACTTTAAAATAATTGATATGAAAATATTCATTATGCTTTATTGTTTCTTTGTATCGCTAATGGTTTTTGTACTGGCTCACTTTCCCGTAAGGACTGCCATCGCCGATTACTGTGCTCGACCCCGACACCACAGACGTAGGAAAAAACCATCATGTGCCGAACCTATATCACCCACTTTTACTGCATTACCCGCTTTTCTACATTCCCCATCATGTCTTCCTTAACCTGTTACCTTTAAAATAATTGATATGAAAATATTCAATGTGCTTTGCCAGCCAGTTCTACTGGCAAAACACTGTCTAACCATTGATTATTTTACGCTTTATCTCCTTTTTTTAGGAAGTTTTGTTAAACCTTTTTCGTTAAATCACAAATGATATGGTATATTATTCACCCATTTAGAAATGTTATTAACCCTAAAATATTTATGTATACCAAAGCATTTAGATCTATTCTATTCATTTGAGAATGAAGACTATAAACAGAAGACAATAAACATCGGTTATTGATAATAACTATTATAAGCAGCTTCTACGCATAAATATCCTGCACTGCCTACAATAGCAACACCTGCTGCGACACTTAAGGCACTATTAAATGGCATTGAAACCGAGACTCCAGCCACAAATGCAAGTCCGTATCCTACCGTAGTAGCGGCCTCCAAGTAAGTAATATTATCTGCTATAAACGATATATTTTTACGTGTTTGACTTTTCTCATAACCATCACTGTTATAGCCCCCACTGACTTCGCCAATTTCTTTAAGTGTAAGTGTATGCATCATTTTCACCCTATGTAATCAATTAAGAGCGCGATTATAATTTCTATTAACAAACATTAACTACCATAAAAGTTAAAAACTATCAGAAATATATAAATTATTTTGAAGTCAATGTGTTATGCACTTTTTATTCACTTTCGAAAATAGCAGCCACCCACGCTTTGACATCGCCGCGATTACCCACTTTTTGTGAGTAAACATCATGTCCTCTTTAACCTTTTCACGTTTCGATAAATTAAAATATACTCACTATTACATAACAAACCGATTTTCTGACAAGGCTTTTATCCTACAAACCATTACCTTACAAGCTATTATCTTACAAAGCTTGCCGCTAACACCCCTTGTTTAAATAGCTTTTCTCTTACAAGTTGCACTCTATGCTCAGCCCCAAACTCACTCAATACTCACTCAAGAAACTATGATAAGATTAATTAACACAAATTAACCTCACTTTTCTTAGCCTGTAAAAAAAGCAGCAGCGCTCTTCTCAGAGCAAGATCATCACTAGCATGACAATGCACAACCCCCCCAACACAACATTGAGTCGCCCTATCCATTTTTTGGCACTTTGGCCTTGCCCCCAGTCGCTCAAGCTAAGCTCGTTCAAAGATCCCTCTTTAGCCATGTCAGAAGTCGAATCACTCTCAACACCACCGTTCACTTCTCCAGCGCCATCACACATACACACCTCCCTGTTTCACTTCCAGTATTTTTCTGGGTTGATACTACACAGATTGATTCTTTATTTTACAATAACTTCTTTTAAACTAGGTCAGCATAAATCAGTCCGTTTCATTTCATCGCATCCCTGCATTTTTATTCATTCACTCTAAATACACTGACAATTACGCTATCTTGTCTTCTTTATTATCTGTTTTGCTTGCATTATCACTTTGAGCCTTATTTTCAGCTCTCATTGCGGCATGCAGATCTGGCTGTAAGCGCTCTTTGCAGTAATCCATAAACTCGCCACCCTCGCTAAGGTATTGAGTCAAAGCCTTAGTGTGTTTCACCGATAGCGCACTAGGTTTGGCCCATTCTGACTCAGGCAATGGCTTAGACCAATCATCAATGGTACTAGGCATAGCTTTCATACTGTATTTGTGATCCCACTCCGCCACCCAGTAAGGGAATTTCCACCAGCACATGACATTCCAGATAAAGTTCAATCCCATACCTAAATAGGATTCTGAAAAATCTAGCATGCGCACTTTAAACCAGAACTTTGGGCTATGAGCAAAACTATAATATTGACGCTCTCGATTGGCCTTAAAGCTATGTAAGCCCTCATACTCGCCGATACGCTTAACCACATAATCGGGCAGCGCCTCAATGCCGGACTCCATGTAGGCACGAATGGCTTCCCACTGAGTCAGTCCCATGCTAGGCATAGGCACACCTTGAGTAAAAAACCAATATTTATCTGCGGCTTTATCCTCAAAGGCCATGCCAAAAGTATGAGTTTGCATCACATTGGCGCCATTCGTCCCTGTCGAAGTGGATACCCAAGCCACCACATCCTCCCATGGGCAAATGATAGGTCTGTCACTGCCCTCATTAAAAAAGCACACCTCTCGCCTCTGGCGATGAAAACGGAGCGGCCGCTGCCGCGCTTTTTTTAAGGTGGTATCAACAATCGAATAAATACATAATCCTGCCAGAAGTAACCAAGTAGCAAAAATCCCCGCGCCCTCTTTTGATAAAAGGGTTATCAATACCTGACTCGGTTCTCTTGTTAACGTTATATTTAAGTCTGAGGCAGAGCTGCCAAACAGCTTTCGCTCAAAACGGGCATCTAGCTCTGACATGGGCTGGATCGGCCGTGATATTTCTTTATAGAAAATTAGTGACAATAAGCATATATTAACAATCATTATCAAAGTCATAATAAATACTGCAGCCTGAACCTGAAAAGCCTTACCATGATTACTGCTGCCCACATCGAGATAAGCCTCATTGACCTCTATAAAGCTACCATTATGATCCGCCGCTTCAGCCCCCGTGGGTAACGGCAGCGGCGAGATAAACAGCGACTGGCTGGTGCCCTGATTTTTTACATCCCCCGCGCTGGGGCGAGTATTCGGGTGAGGCGTAAGCTCTGTTGTTAGAGAACGGTCATCCTTTTTCGATTTCTTTTTTTTAAACAACTGGAACATCGCTTCCCTGCATTTTTTATTACTTATGTTGTTAAGCTTTGCTGTTTCTTTGCTTGGCCAAAAGATCCTGCACTGCTTCGCTTTCCCAGCTGTATCCTTGTGCATACAAGGACTCAAGTTTGTCATTAAGTGCCATTAATTCAACTGATGTGGTTTGCCATTCACTTTCAGGGATAGCCACCGACCACGCTTTGATATCACCGCGATTGCGCACTTTTTTTGGGTAAACATCATGTTGGTATTCCAACATCACATGGGCTAAATAACGTAAGGTTAGCCAATACCACAGCCGCCAAAAAACATACATCACCGGACTTTGCTTCCAGCGCTTTGCCAAGTGTCGCTTATAGCCTTCACGGTTATAAGTGGGCTGGGCTCTTTGTTCGCTGTTGGCACCTTGTTCGCTATCGGCATTGTGTTCGCTGTCGGCACTTTTATCGTTGTTCACTTTTGTTTTACTGAGGGCGCTTTCACTCATAGAGCGGCCATTGGTTAGCATGTACTGGCGGATCGTTTCATATAAACTAAAGGCTTCATCTCGTGAATGCACAGGGATCGCCACCGCAGCAATATTATACTCCACAGCTTTATCAGCCATTATTGGCGCGCTAAAGACTAATTTTTGCATGCTAGTGCCACCCCACAAATTCATTAAACTGGATGATTGATATTCCACTCGCACTTGTTCCCAAGGTACTGAGACCAGCTCTTCTCCCTCATCCTTGCCATGCTCAGCTTGATAAACCTTCAACTGCCGCCAATACACTCGCCAAGGTTTAATGAATTTATAACAAGCAAAAGATCCTAAAATTAAAGGAAGACCACACCAAAGCACTTCATCCAGCCCTATAGATTTCGCTTCTATAAAATATCGATATAAACTACTTAATAAAAAAACTCCCCCCACACCTAGTAATAAATAAGACGCAAACATTAACGCTACTGTGCTGTCTTTATCCCACACTTGTGGCCGTTTAGGTGGCTGAAATTGTTTAAGTCTGGATAGCATGACTGCTTGACGCTGACCATGAAATCGCAACGGCAAGACACTGGCCGACTCTTGAGCGAGATCTTTTTGCTCATGCCAAAACCAAAAACAAAGTGCAAGTAGCACAGGTAAAGTCAATGGCAAAGACACTAATGAATATTTTGCAGCAGTTAGCGACCAATACACCCCATAAAAAAACATGCACAAAATACTCACCCGCATCCAGACAAACAGTTGCATAATGGGCACACTGGCATTCACTTGGCTAAACTCGATAAATTGCGGCGTATATTGTGATAAAAAATGAGTGACGCTCACAGGTTCACGGCCCGTATTCACAGGTTTTGGCCCCAATCCAATGCGAATGGTACCTTTATGCTCGACAGTTTCACCACTTGTAAGCATAAGCACCCTTTGTTGCTCAGCCTTCCCCTCACCATAAGAGGTATTGACTTCACTGTTGTTTTTATCTGCACTGCTTAACGATGCGCTCATGTTCTACGCTATCTTGTCTTTTTTATTATCTGTTTTGCTTGCATTATCACTTTGAGCCTTATTTCCAGCTCTCATTGCGGCATGCAGATCTGGCTGTAAGCGCTCCTTGCAGTAATCCATAAACTCGCCACCCTCGCTAAGGTATTGAGTCAAAGCCTTAGTGTGTTTCACCGATAGCGCACTAGGTTTGGCCCATTCTGACTCAGGCAATGGCTTAGACCAATCATCAATGGTACTAGGCATAGCTTTCATACTGTATTTATGATCCCACTCCGCCACCCAGTAAGGGAATTTCCACCAGCACATGACATTCCAAATAACGTTCAATCCCATGCCTAAATAAGATTCTGAAAAATCTAGCATACGCACTTTAAACCAAAACTTTGGGCTATGAGCAAAACTGTAATATTGACGCTCACGATTGGCCTTAAAGGTATGTAAGCCCTCATACTCTGCTTTTGGCGGGCAATGCTCCACTCCCAGCTCCATGAAAGCACGAATGGCCTCCCACTTCATTAACGCCGTCGCAGGGTTAACCACACCATGAGTGAAAAACCAATATTGATCTGTCTTCTTATCTTCAAAGGCCATGCCAAAAGTATGAGTTTGCATCACATTGGCGCCTGTGGAGCCGATGGAGGTGGATACCCAAGCGACTACATCCTCCCAAGGGCAAATGATAGGTCTGTCACTGCCCTCATTAAAAAAGCACACTTCTCGCCGCTGGCGATGAAAACGTATGGGCCGCTGCCGCGCTTTTTCAAAAGTTGTGGTTAAAACAGTATAAGTACCTGCACCAGCCAACAATAGCCAAATACCAAAAAATCCCAGCCCTTCTTTCGATAAAATGGTCATGACGACCTGACTCGGCTCTCTTTTTTGCGGTACACTTGAATCTGCGGCAGAACGACCAAACAGCTCACGTTCGATACGCACATCTAACTCTGACATGGGTTTAATGGGACGTGATATTTCTACATGCACAACAAAAGCGAACATAGCAATAAAAAAAATGGTGACCATGGTCATCAAAGATGTGTACATTTGCACCTGAAAAAACTTGCCATAATTACTGCTCCCAACATCGAGATAAGCCTCATTAACCTCAATAAAGCTACCATTATGATCTGCCGCTTCAGCCCCCGTGGGTAACGGCAGCGGCGAGATAAACAAGCTTTGACTCAAACCATGCTTACGTACATCCCCCGCATTGGGACGATTGTTTGGGTGGGCATCGATTAAAGGCTCATTCTGTTGACTTTTATGAGCTTTATTTTTTTTAAATATCATTGCTTATCCATGGTTCCATTAACATTGAACGAATAAGTTAAAGCATGTCTTCAAGACGCAACTGTATTAAGGGCGCATTTTGCTGACGGGTTTTTAACATGCCAACTCTTTTCACCCCTTGTTCATGACCTAACTGTTCAACCTGAAAATACAATACGTCATCTTTTACTGACTCGGGGGTGGGACGATAATGTACAGCCAACGCCAAACCATGCTCGGCATTAGCTTCATTAGGGTAAATAGGCAAGCCTATGACTAAGGCCTCATCAGGTTTGCTCATGACCCGCCATTGATGCTGCAAGCTTTCAGTGGCTGCCACCCAATCGTTACGGGTGTGGTTTTGCAGCCAATAAGCAGCAATTTTGACTCGCGCAGCATTTAAATCTTTGGTTAGAATACCGGGGAAACTTAATACTGCGGCATGACCTTGACTGTATACCTTAATGCTTAATTGCGGCACTTCGGTCACACGGGCCAACTGCATATTACTTTCATCTAAACTGATATTAGTCGTATTAGTGCCCCATGAGGAGTCCATGAGCCATTGATTACGCTCACTCAATTGCATCTGATTAATCAGTGCCATTGCCCCCCATTGCAAAAAAGACACTCCCACCCCCAATAGCGTCACCTTAAAACCAATACTCAGTAAGCGCCCCGCATTCGCTGCCCATGCGGCAGCTCTAAGTTGTGGTTGCATTCTCATAACATCAAGGGTTATTCGCCCTGTATGCATAATCCCCCAAAAGTTCACTCCCGCAAGGCCAACATTAGTACTTAAACTAAGGCTCGCTTTTAACATACCATCGCTATCACCTTGTTTAAGGGCTAGTTGGAATTTATCGGCTTGGTTTAATATTTCAGCCGCTGAGGCGATTATTCCAAACCCATAGGCTCCGATACCAAACACCGCGGTTAACCTACCAATCTTGGCACTAAAGTGCACTTCAGCTGCTGCACTTTGATATTGCGTAAGATAATGCTTGTTACTGCTTACTGCTAGCCCTTGAGCCGCAGCAAAGCCAGCACTGAGGCCATTACCTACATTGATGAATAACCCATAAATATCAACAGTATTAGAACTGGAATATTCCTTTGTCACCTTTGCTGCATTAACTAACTGATACACAGCCACAACCACACCTAACATATCGAGTGTGCTAGGTTTAAAGGCACTACTGGCGGTTTTATAATGTTGATGATCCACTGTCATCTTAGCCAACATACTATGCTGCTCGGCACTAAGGCCTTTAATTTGCACCCCGACTTGACTGGGGCCGTCCCCCACAGGACTCATGGCTTGCGCCAGCTGCGGCTCTAACGCATCAAGCTTCAACTGATTTTGCTTGCGATTTTGGCGCCACTGAGCAATTTGAGGGCTTCTACGCCCAGTGCGCCTTGCTGAAACTTCAGCCTCGCGAATGCGGTTTTTCAATTGCGTGTTTTCCTCGCGCAGCGCCTGAGCTTGTTGCCAGTGACGGTCAAATTGCTGCACCTCACCTTGCGAGGCTAATTCGATCGTGATACCAGTTTGTGACACGGCGCGCAATAAACTTAACCAAGTGGCGTGACTTAAATCCCGTAGCACTTTAGCAGGATTGAGCGCTCTACCTTTATTGATATACTCGGAGATGTTTTGCATGCCATCGGCTAATTCTAATTGCCTAATGGGTGCCATGGCAGCCATGTTTAGGCCATAAAACACACTCATCTGCTCTGAAAGTTGATTAACTTTTGGCATTTTCTCAAGCAACAAACTATTAATATTGGCACTGAGATCATTAATACCAGCCACGTCACCGCTGGCATCCACTAGCACTTTTGCATCTTTGATTTTACCAGAAATGTCTTTTTGCAGTGCCACCAGATCCGCATTGGACTGAGTGTAAAACAGTGGCACTGAGGTCAGTAATAAACTGTCTTGAATAGCTTTTACCGCTTCAATGGCTTGCTCATTACGACAAATATCTTTGATACAGGCATATTCAGTAGCGAGAGCCGCTAACGCCTGACTATCGCTGTTAGCATCGAAATACCAAGCGGCATGGTAAAAGTGGCCCAGTAAATTAGCCCTGTCGCGGCTGACGGCATCCAACTTTTGGTTCCACTCTTGCAACTTTTGCCGCTGCTCGGCTAAAAAAGCCTGCATGTCATTCTGACGAATGACATCTACTATCCCCTTTGCGCCAACCTCACCGTCCCAAAAGTGCCAAAATGGCACGCCGTTGAGCTCTTTGTCATATTGTGACTCCAGTTCAAAAATAAAGTCTTGGTATTTCGTCGCTAACTCAGGCCCTAAGGTTTTCCTTAATTTCACAAACAAGTTCGCTGCCACAGTGCTATGCTGGCCATATTGCTGCTTAGCATCAACCCAATCGATAATGCTTTGCTTTTGCTTGTCGTTCAGCTCATCTTTTAATTTAGCGTATTGCTCGCCTTCAACCTTAGTGGCTTCGATCAACTTTTCATGGTTCATTTCCAGCAAGGTTTCGATATAGCAAGCTTCTACATAAGCCTTTTGACGTTGATCATCCTCGCCCCAGTCTATGATGTGATCCACTAATAAATCTTGATAACTGGCTAAATCCCTAAGTACACCTATATCATCCTTTACCACTAAATACAGGTAGGCGTATTCATGATCGGGATCGATATCATGGATAAGCTCCTCTGGCTGTATACGTCGGTATAGCGCCTGATGCTCCCACTTGTAATCTTGATCTTGAGTGATGGCCTTTACAGGATCTTGTGCGCTCGGCTCGGCGGCCACTTCTGCTAACTGGCGCTGCATTTGCTCTGGCGTCAACACATGCTCATTACCCTCGATGGCATCGATATTATCCAGCGCCACCTGTTGCATAAAATGCTCGCGTTCCGCCGCGCTTTTTATCACTTGGCTGCATTTTACCGCCGTCCACTGCACCTCAGAATAAGCCGTAAAAATAGGGGTGGCTTTACTGAAAATCAGCTTAGCTTCACCCACCTCATTTGTACGTTCATCACTGCCGACCTCGCCGCCGCGCCAAAGCAGCTGAGTGATAATGCCTTGCTCGATGCGATACTCATGTAAAAGGGTGCTATCCTTTTTTGGCACCACAATATACAGCCAACCATCTCGCAACAACCTTATGCCTAAGGGCTTAGACTCAGTTTGATAGGGCATTTCAAGATTCCCCCTATCCAATTGCTCATCACTGCCCTCACACAATCCATATCTCAGAGGAATAAGCTGCACGCTGCCGCCCATGAGCGGGCATGATGACACTGGGTTATCGGCTTCTTTGCTTCTGGCCGCTCTGGCCGCGGTATTGGCACTGCTCATCAAATGGATCCTCCTTGATTGACTATTTGTTCATCGCTGCGGGCGCTTTCTGCTATCACGCCTTGGGCACTGCTACTGGCTCTTTCTTGGCGAATAACTCTGCTTTTTTCATCGCTGTGGGCCTTTTCATCGCTGTGGACTTTTTCATCGCTGTGGGCACCGCTAATGGCTTCGGCTTTTTCGGCGGCAAGGGCGATACGTTGTGAAGGTGTGAGTTGGCAGGGCTGACTCAATAGCTGCTCGATATCGGAATACTGTTTATTCAATACGGCTGCCTCGCCTAAATAACCTAGTAGATTGAAAAAATAATAGAGATCTCTTTCTTGGCTAAAGCCTTTTCTCTTAGCAAAATCGGCCCAAAAACGCATGTTTCTCTTATCTTGATCTTTCTCATTTGGGCCTCTCTCATTTTGTGGCTGCTGTAACCGCTTAGCTAATTCAGGAAACCACTGCTGCACATGCAAATGGAGCTTGGCCAGTAAATTTTGATAACTCACCTCCCCCAGCAATGCCCACTGCGCATCGGTTAACCGCCACAGGGCGCCCTCTTCTTGTTGAATAGGGTTAATGGTTTTTCGAGGATTCTCTAAATAATGCCACTGCTCTTTTTGGCCCTCTTTTTGACACTCTTTTTGGCCCTCTTTTTTGATGAATGCAGGAGGTGTAATAGGGAT
Source organism: uncultured Shewanella sp. (assembly GCF_947495455.1). Classification (GTDB taxonomy): domain Bacteria; phylum Pseudomonadota; class Gammaproteobacteria; order Enterobacterales; family Shewanellaceae; genus Shewanella. Next base: position 24,267 of record NZ_CANLZC010000023.1, read on the forward strand.
CCATGCGCGCTCAACATTGAGCCATAAAAAACCAGTATCGATTGACATCAATCGCCATGCCACTTCAGGATCCGCCTGCTTGTAAATGACTTTACTCTTATAGGGGCTAAGCACTTGAATATAACTGCGCAAGCTCTCGGCTTGTTCTTCTAACGGCAATAAACTGGAAAAAATATACCCGTGTTTTCGTGCTTCACTTTGAATAAACCAGCCCAATAAACGCTTATCGAGATCCGCCGTTAAATTGATTTGCACTAGACACGGCCCCACTTCTCTTAACGCATTCCATGGCTCAAATAAATACACGGGCTCATAGTTTGGGTTTTCTAGAAATTGATATAGCTTTTGTTCTAATTTATCAATTTTGCTGCCATCTAATAATAAATAACAAGTTTCTTTGGCATGCTCAGTTAAAGCCGTTAATGTGAGTTCATCGATTATCATGTGTTTATCCTTGCTCACAGACTTCGCAAACAGGATCGTCAGACTTTAAGGCGGCAATTTGACTATCGACGGCTAACTTTGGTTCTTGTGCATCTGTTTCTTTACCCGCCGCAGGCGCTGACTTTTCATTCGCTGAGGGCTCTGGCTTTTCATTCGCTGAAGGCTCTACCTCTATCTTTTCATTCGCTGAGGGCTCTACCGCTTCATTGGCAGCAAGCGTCACGGCGGTGTAATCAAAGTTGGCTTCCCTGCAGGGTTATTGCTCAATGATAATTTTAAATCTGCATCACTGGTTCTTAGCGATAGCCGTTAAGGTTTGCTCAAAATCCTCATCACTCATGTTGCGCCAAAAATGGCTATCACGTTCAGACCCTCGCAGGCCCTTATCATCAAAAGCTTTGGTGGTGGGGTCTTTTTCTCGGGCAGGCTCTAACACTAAAATATCCGGCATGGGGGACGTCACATCCATATAGGCCTGTACCATGTTCCACAGGTAATGATATTCCGCCACTTTCGGACTGCCCGGCATCAAGCTGTGCAGCGGCACACCAAAGGAATAGCCGTTATATCTATGTACCAAAAATAGCCCATAGTTCATGGCACCTTGGGGTGTGGGGCTGGAAGTTAAAATACAATCAAACTCATGAAACGGATGACTAAAGCGAGCTTTACCATTGCCTTTATACAAGGTCACCATGCCAGTTTTTCGATTAAGCTCATAATGCTTTTTGGCCTTTAAAAACCAAGGGGTAAAGTAGCCTTTGTCCATCAACACCAATTGCCCCCAAAGTAGTGCACAGGGAATAAATAAATAAATAAATAAATAATAATAATATTCTAATAAATCTTGAAAAGAAAAATACTGACTAAACAGCGCAAGAACAAAAGTCACCACACAACTAAAAGGGATCATATATAACGCGATAAACTTTGCCACCACTGAAGTCGTTAAATACAATCCTCCCCAAGCACTCATTTTTTCTTCTTTTAAAACGGTCTCATTCCAGTATAAATGCCGCTCCCCTGAGGTGAGTTTATCTTGTATTTCTCGGTACTCTGAAGGCTTAAACCCTGAGGCTAGCTGGGGGGAAATCATGCTACTGGGTTTAGTAAAAGGTAAATGTGTCCCTTTACGGATAGACAGTTCCCATAAGCCCTTAGGGGGGATCACTTTGTCTGCTATTGGCTTATCACTGCGATAAGCACTCATTTTATAATGATGATTATCAACTTGTTGATAGTCAACGTGTTTTAACGATGCGCTCATGTTCTTCCTTAATGTTTCATTAGAGGCTAAGCTCTCAAAAAATTGTTATTGTTATCTCAAGGGATAATGCTGCTCATCGGCCCAATAATAATCGTTATCTGTAAATTGAGGCTCAGCTTTAGGGTTCGCCTTTTGAGTCAGCTGATCGAGAGGCAAACGGGGAAAGGCTAAGTCATTTATGCTTAATTGCGCCCGCACACTAAAGTGGGGCTCAAATTTCTCGATACGCGTGCCAGCAGGGATCCACGTGAGCTCTGACTTTTCTTTTGGTACCTTAAGGTTAAAGTTCAACAGGTATAGTTTGCCCTCAATAGTATCAATGGTCTCAATAACTGGACTGTTCACTTTAGCTTGTTGAATAATCTCAATGCTGGGCGTCGGCGGAGTAGGCGTTGCTCGAGTGAGTTGTTGAGTGCCCTTTTTAATGGCTTGGCGGGCAAAAAAGCGCAAGTTCACTTGCTCGGCATTGAGTAACTGTAACAAATTACTGCGCACTAAAATACCGTGGGTGACACTCCTCTGCTTAAATTTGGCGATGGCCTCGGGTGGAAATTTGATTTTATCGATAGAATAAGTACTGATAGACAGCGACATGATAATATTAATCAGCTGCATAAAGGCCTCTTGAGGCTCTTGCAATTTGGCATAATCACCATCCATTGCTGGCTCCTCACCAAAGGGGCCGTTTTTCAGCCATGTCTCTATGGGAGTGTCTTTAAAGTAGTAATACAGCAGGCCCCCTGCTACCGCAATGCCTATGCCGAGCCAAGCTATGGGGCCAAAGCCTAAAAAGCCACTGCTTGTGAAAAAAGTAGAGGCAATACTGGTCATGGCGGTGCCCACCGCCACCATGCCCATGGCCATGGCCGCATCGTTATCTTTTGCACTATAAAGCCGCACACTATCCCACACCGCAATGCCCGCAGTGAGCATACCGGCAGCAAAACTGGCTACTTTTAATAACTGCAAATGCTGAACTAACTTGATCTTACCCGAGGCAAAGGTAAAACGAGCAACGGTATCAGCCGAAAAGCTGTGCAACACTTTATCACTCAACTTCACGATTCGAGAAGCATCGCTCGCCGTCAGTTTATAGGCATTCACAAGAGCAATACTCAAATCAACTACAGCACTTGTTACATTCGCACCTATTTTTGTAGCATTACTTTCTGTTTTTAAGCCTTCAATAGTCTTCTGTAAATTAATGATCTCAATGGCCACCAGCCAATAAGGTAGTCGTAATTTTTCATAGCTGTTGCTGATACTGCGGCCTTCTTTATGCAAATCATCCAGTACTTGTTTCAGCTTCATTTTATCTTTGGCCAGCTCACTGTTTTCGGGCACGACCACCACGGAAGCCTTTTGGCGACTTAGGGCTTTGGTTCTTGGCTTAAACTGTGACTTTTTGGTGGAGGCGATTAACTGGCCATTGTCATCGTGCAAGCTGCCATAGGCCACATTACCTTTGCCTTTTTGGTATTTATAGGCTTTCTCAGCTTGTGTGACGCCATATTTCAGCCCCGCGCCGTGCACGCCCACCACGTAACCTTTTACCGCTTCACCTGTGGTGGGCACATACACCATTTCACTTAAATACTTAGAATTTACCGCTTTTAAGGTGCTCAAAGCTGGGGCATACAAAGCAGTAAAATTAATCTGCGTACTTTGCTTCATCGCCTCCGTTTGTAACTTGAGTAAAAGTTCAAACAGGCCTTCAAAAACATTACCTATCACGCCAGATATGCGCCTAAAGTTGCCAAACTGCTCTTCACCGTTATCCACCATTTTGGTGGCCAGCAATAAATCAAGGGTCTCGATTTTATCTTCACTCATGAGCAGATTATCATCGGCCCAGCGAGCAATGTTGGCAGGATTGGCCAAACCTGAGCCATCGTTATCCGCCTCAGGTGGCGTATACTTGCTATCGAGTGGCACCTCATCGGTACTGACAAATAAAATCGAATGCAGCGGATGTTTATCCTCAGGGTTCAGAAAAGAGGCTAACGTGGCTAAATGCGCGTGGGGCTTTTTGTCCTCATTTGGCAATAAAGTATCCATGGCGTCGGGATCCATATTAAGTGCCCCCACGGCTCTGCCCGCCAAAATATGGGCCGTTGCGCCATTGATATCATTGAGTGAGCTGAAATCTTTAAGGCAAATGGCGGTTTGTTCATCATTAAACACGTTAGCCAATGAATCTTGTAACACTCGGCAATCATGGCGAAACTGACTGCGCTCGATAGTGCGAATGCGGCGATGAAAGGCAGCACCATAGTTGGCATTAAGCTCATCATTGAATTTATGGTAGGGATTGGTTTTATCGCCCATCTTTTTGGGCATAATAATGCGCTGGACTAATTCGGCACTTTGCACATGAGGCTCTTGCCCCGCTTGAGCTTGCACATCTTGTAAATACCTAAAACAAGACAGAGTCATAGCGCTATGGTGGCGTAATATAAAGCTTTGGTCGGCAAAAGGCAGCACATATAGCTTTCGCGCTTTAGCATCGTTAAGATAATCAGTAGACTGACCCACATCATCAAATGCTATGCCTTGATTGGCCGAGCTTGTGATCTCTGCCAGTGCCGCGCATTTGGCGCCATATTCTAATGCTAACTCTGAGTTATTTTTAAATACCTCAAGCGCTCCACTGCCCCCTTTTTGCAGCTGATCTTGCTCCGCTTTGACTTTTTGATACAGGCTACTCATATAATCGCCAGATAAATCGCGATTGAACAGCAAAGGATTAGCCAATTCCAGTTCGACCTCCACAGCCCGTGTGCGCATCGGCTCTAAGGTTGAAGCCTTAACTAAGTCTTTGTCTCTATCTATATTGACCTGAGAAAACGCCACTGTTCGCTCGGCTAACGCATCTTCAGTTTTTTCAAGAAAGTTAATTCTTGCACCACTCCATTGCACTTCTGAGTAAGCGATGCGTAAATGAGTCCCGTCTTCATTATCTTTAGCGGGCAGCCAAATATCATTGAGTGGCACACCCGTTGCCACACGGGGATCGCTGCTCAATGGCTTATTCCGCCCTGCACGATAAGCATAAAGATGCACATCTCTAAGCTGTACACTACCATCATCTTGAGTGCGAATTTCAATCTCTCGCCATGCTCGGCCGCGATAAAACACATATAAATAGCCATTACGTACGGGCGCTAACCTGTCTCTGTCTTTAAGGGAAGTATCAAAGCTGGGCATTAAGGTCAGCGGCATAATGGCATGCAATAAATAATTTTGCCTATCATCCGCAACCCGCTTTGACTGCACCACGGCATCGTACAGAGGCAGCATGATATCTTTCGATTCAGTGTTCTCTTCTGATCCCGTTTTGACCGCCAACCAAGCATTCAATAGACTGGGTTGTTCGCAGCAGTTCCAGCTATGAATACATGAATCATCAAGCATTTCTGTTTCTACATGTTTTTCAAGAAACTCTTGTTCTATTTGATCCGTTTCATCAAATAATTTAATGCTTTGTGCATCATTGTGATCAATGCCCGTGACCTCAATAAAGAGTTTTTTCCCCGCACCATCACAGGCCGGTCCTTGGCTAATTTTATTCACAGACATATAAAGCATCCTTTCTTAACATGGTTTCTAAACATTGTAATTTTTCGTGAGCACTGAGTGCATTCAAGCTAGGATCAGACAAGCGCGCTTGATTAATTTGAGGATATTGTTGACGTAGATGAAAATAAGCATCTAACTCTTGCACTTGATAAAAACCCAATTGCTCAGCTTGTTTGATATAAGTACGATATAAATTACGTTCGCCTACACTGGGCATTGATTGCCTGCTCTCTTTAAAAAAACGCACAATATTTTTGTCATCAAATTGCAACTCTAATGCTTGTTGCTGCGACTCTCGTAATTGCCATAACGGAAACAAGGCTTGAGGCTCTGCCGAATCACTGTCATGACACAGATCATAACTCGGCTCTGGGTTTTCAACTTGTCGCCATTGACCTTGAACCTCTTCCCCGCCACTGTACCATTGCTCATACCAATGCAGATATAATAAGGGCCCCATCCATTCTTGAGTGTCTTTGAGCTGAGCTTCTCCAAAAAAATACCGAGCAACATTAGGGTTTTGAAAGTGAAATACACCTTTTCGTTTACCCGAAAATTGGATCAATACTCGATGACGGAGATAAGCTAACACCATGTCAAAAGACACCGTTGCTCTAACAGAGACAATGATCCCCGACAAAGGCGCTTGATTTTGAGCAACAGACTCTAGATTAGCGAATAATTGTTGAGCATTGGATTGAAACACTTCAAAGAGCGGATCACCTTGAAAAAGATTAACCACATAAGGACTTTGCTCAATGAAATCCGCAAGGGGTGTATCAATATAAAGAGGTGCGATATCGGCATGACCCGCATAGGTATATATTTCTCGTGCTAATTCTGGGTGAGCATGCGCCACTAGATAATGAGATAACATGATCCCATCGCTATCGTGTTTAGGTAGGGTTAATGTCATATCCATCACACCTTATCGACAGGGGCAATCAGTGAGTGGACAAGAGCCATCAGCTTGTTTTTGACAAGCCTGAGTGATTGCAGCGTCTTCACGTTGATCAATAATCAATTTGTGTTTTAAAGCAGGCGTGACAGCAACTGTGGCTTGGCTTGCATTTTCTCCCGCCGCAGGCGCTGCAGAGGGCTCTGCTGGCGCTTCATTGGCAGCAAGCGTCACGGCGGTGTAATCAAAGTTGGCTTCACCTAATGTGGTTTCAAGTGTGGCGGCCTGTATGGCCAGTTCCGCGGCCTCGGGGTTAATGGCATCGTCAAGGGTTTCGGGTAAAGTCGGTTTTTGCGGGCTAGCGCCGCTGCCACTGCCTTTGCCGCCGCCCGCATTAAGGTTAATGGCTGAGCCCGACACATGCACGCCGCCACTGTCCACTTTCACGAAACTGCCTCCTGCTTTGACTGTGATGCCAGATGCTGCCTCAATCACCACTTTTTGGCCCGCTTTAATATGTATTTCACTGCTGGCTTCATCCACCCACATTTTGCCCGCTTTGACATGTAAGCTGCCACTGACTTGCAGATGATGATTTTTCTTGACTAATGTACGGCTTTCACCGTCAATGTTGACATGCTCATTGCCACTCACTTGGGTAAAACGTTCCCCTTCGATATGATGATGTTGATCTTGTTTAATGTCTTGCACATGATCATTTTCCACTAGAGTGTTCATGTCTTTTTGCGCATGCAGGTAAATTTCTTCCTCACCCACTTCGTCGTCAAAATACAGCTCGTTACTGCCTTCCCCTTGATGGGTTTGGGTTTTCATGACCATGCGGCTTTGATGCTCAGGCAAAGGATAAGGGGGTAAATTCAGCGCATTATGGGTGCGACCCGTGATAATAGGTTGGTCGGGATCCCCTTCGATAAAAGAGACGATAACCTCATGACCAATGCGCGGCACCGACATCATGCCATATTGACTGCCCGCCCAGCCTTGACTCACTCGCACCCAACAGCTTGAGACATCGTCTCCATTGCTGTATCTGTCCCAAGGGAATTGTAATTTGACTCGGCCAAACTCATCGCAATAAATCTCTTCCCCTTTAGGGCCCACCACCACAGCTTTTTGCACACCATTCACTAAAGGTTTAGGATTAGGTGTGGCCTGCCAAGGGCTATTGGCTGGAATGACAGTAAATTGATTATTAAAGGTGGTAGGAGTGGTACTGTTGGTTTCTTCCGCGCCGGCACCTTGTACCCCTTCATGGCAGGCCTGAATAAGCAGCCAATCACGATTAATTTCATCATCACTGTGGCCTGTTAAAGGAAATTTATAGCCTGCTTGCATGGCAATAATATTGCCTTTTCCTTTAGCTTGCACCGCGTCACGGCGTAAATAATTCAACCTTGCTTGCGTAAACACTTGGCCGTTGTCATCGTCTTTAAAGCGGCCGGGAAAATCAAAGTGTTCATAATTAGTATTTTGGTGCGCAAGATCATTGGCTAAGCTTTCTAGCAAAAAGGTATAATTGGGATTTTTAAAGCTCGCATCTTTTAATTGCACGCTGGCAGGTTTGACTTGATGGGTTAAGGTCAATTGCCGCACAAAAGGCGCACCGGACACTCCGCCACTGAGGGCATTGTAAGGCACATGGGCTTGCAGGAAACTCAGCTTTAAATTGGAATCACTAAAGACTAAGGTATGGCCCGTCGCGGTATGCTCAAAATGATAAACCAGTCCTTCTTCGGCCGCGAGACGATGAATAAAATCAAAATCCGTTTCTCGATATTGCACACAATATTCACGTAAGCGCTCATTCAACGCGGGATCGCAATTAAACGCAAAATCAGTGATCCCCATTTCATTTAATATAATAGAGATAATCGACAGCACGCCTGTGGCTTGAAAAATTCGGCTATTTTGCCGCAGCTTTAAGCGCGACAGTGCAGGCACTAAGGTTAGATAGTATTGAGTATAATGATGACCCGTATCGCCTTTAGTAAAATCACTCACGATACCATGCACTTGACGGGTGATTTCACCATCCACCGCCCATTGCATCAACCCAGGTAAATCGACAATGTCCATAGGACTCAAATCGCTTTGACGGCTCAGCAAGGTCAACTTCACTTCAAAAGGCGTGGATAAGCCCTCATTGAAACGAAACTCAGTCAATGCAAAACACTCGGGATCTAGCCCTTCTGCAGAGAATTGATATCTCAGCCCTGTGCCCGCTAATATACCTGTTGCCACTTGCTCTGTTGTTGATGCTGTCATTCAAAAATCCTTTTTATTCCAGTCCCTAATACGCGCGCATTGCTAAATTCTGCTCATCTTACGCATCACGCTTAACTTATCAATACAAACTTAGCAATACAAACTTAGCAATACAAACTTAGCAATACACTCGCTTTAAAAAGATGAAAGGCTTCATGTTGAAGCCTTTATCTTTTCATTATTAAACACTGCTACTGCACTATTACTCTAACAAAGTGCCCTAACAAATGTGCTCTAACAAATGTGCCCTAGCAACATACTCTAGCAAAAGTACGCTAATATACGCTATTAGCAATAGGGCAAAACACGATTCATACTGAGCCTTAGGCTTCAGTCGGCTTACGCCAGTCATCAGCACCTGATGTGCCCGCAATGGTGTGATCCCAATTAATCTTACGATAAGCAAGCGACACTTTAACGAGCTGAGTGAAATCTGATTGCGAAGGATCTTGACAATGTGGCATTTGACAATCGATATCTACTATGGTTGCTCCTTCTAATGTGGTTGAGAAGAAGTGCTCTTGTTTACCTTCGATAGAAGTGCGGTACCAGTTTAATACCACAGAGGTCAGTTTCTCACCCGTTGATAAGGCGTTATACATGAGCGGTACCGCTTTGTTTAACGCAACAGTGAAGATAAAGGGCTTATGAACACGTTGACCCGAAGGTTGGCCGGATTGAGGATCTGTCGGTACTGTTACAATATGATTGAACTCTTGCACTAGCATCTCATCTTCATGACCTTCAACGAAGATATCACCCACAGAATCAGAAGTGAAAGCACCTGCAGTAATGTTACCCTGAGTTTGACCTTCGATTGAGATATAACATGGTGTTGGCATAGTTTAATTCCTTTTTAATTAACTACTTATTTATTTTTAACTGTCGTTATTTTACTGGCTTGCCCTATCATATAGTAGGCATGAGTGTGGCCAACAAAATGACAAAGTAAGTCCTTTTTTATCCAACTTACTTCGAACGATCTAACGATGCATGAAAAGTGAGCACAGTGAGCACAGTGCCTTCTTGACTTTCTACGGTGAAGCACACTGTAACGACCACTTTTCTAAATTTCATCCTCAATAAAGCATTTAGTGTGCCAACTTTTAAAGCTGTTGTTTTTAAAGGTAAAACATTTTCAACGTGAAAGAAATCGAGCAATAACTTGCTCAAAATGAGCAAAAAATTGCTCAAAACGAGCAAAAAATTGCCCACCTTTTTATTGAAAAAAGCTGAAATAATAGGCTTTAGAAAATCGAGAGAATCATTCTATTAGCTCAAACAAAGTGGTTATTTATACAAAAAACAATTCTTAACTATAATTTTTATGCATTCATCAATAAAAAATCAGGCCAGCCATAACAATATGTTCTGGTCTAATTCCATCGGACACTTAATTTTGAGACAGTATCGTTAATAAATTAAGAGGTCTATATGAGTTTGAAGAAATCGCATAAAAGTTATCCGCAAGCATTTAAAGATGAAGCAGTCTTGATGGTGCTAGAGCAAGGTTACAGTGTTGCAGATGCTGCCAAGTCACTTGGCGTGGGTACAAGTCTACTTTATACCTGGAAAGAAAAGTATGAATCCAAGCAACAAGGATTGACTTTAGAAGAATCTGAGCGTGATGAACTAAAACGATTGCGTAAAGAAAACAAAGAATTGCGTATGGAGAAAGAGATCCTAAAAAAGGCAAGCGCCTTCTTTGCGAAAGAAATGAAGTAAAATTTCAGTTTATTAAAAAACACGCTAATCAATTTCCTGTAGCGCTGTTATGCCGTGTGATGAGTGTCAGTAAATCTGGCTATTACGATTGGTATAAACGCCCTGCGAAGGTGATAAACCTTGATACGTTGATGCTTTATCGCCGTGTTCGGCATTTATTTAAGAAAAGTCGAGGCAGTCTAGGGAACCGTGAAATGGTGAAGCGATTACGCAAAGAAGGTTATCAAGTTGGCCGTTATTTAGTCCGTAAAATCATGCGACGTTTACGACTCAAGGTGACTCAACGCCAAGCTTATAAGGTGACAACAAAGCGAAAACACAGTGATAGCGTTGCAGATAACCTGCTAAACATGAACTTTAATCCAATTTCTGCTAATCAAGTTTGGGCAGGTGACGTGACTTATCTGAAGACGGGTGAAGGCTGGATGTATTTATCTGTAGTGATGGATTTATATTCACGTCGTATAGTGGGGTGGCACATAGATAAACGCATGACGACAGACTTGATTTCTAAGGCATTAATGAAAGCTTATAACGTTCGGCAACCGCCTAAAGGCTTGGTATTTCACAGTGACAGAGGCTCACAATATACCAGTAAGCAATTTGGCAAGCTGTTATCGAGTTATGAGATCCGTGCCAGTATGGGGGATGTGGGCGCATGTTGGGATAATGCAGTCGTCGAGCGTTTCTTTGGTAGCTTGAAACACGATTGGATTTTAAAAGTTAATCAACCAACAAGAGAGTCTATAAAGAGAAATGTGGCTGACTATATGAAATACTACAACTTAGAGCGGCTTCATTCTGCTAATGGCGATCTGTCACCTGTAGAGTTTGAATATTCTCAACTAAAAGTGTCCAATTTGGGTTGACCAGTACAATATGATTTAACAATAACAATGCCTGCCCCAGTTACTTTCTTCGAGTAGGTTGGCGTCATCCAAACATACTGCCGCTTCTGGCTTTTTCACCTTACATGCACTGCCACCTTCTTAATAAAGAGTCTCACCGCCGCCCCCAGCTTGATTTTAGATAATAAGTGCAGAGTGAGATTCACCTTAGCTCCCACCAAATGCACACCTGCGGGATCCACTTTTAAAAAGCAGACTTTGATCATTTTCAATCAACTGCTGCATGTCTTTTTGGGCGTGGAAATACACCACCTCTTCACCGGCTTGATCCTCGACCCTTTGCTGTTAAAGAGAGGGCTCGTTACTGCCTTCGCCTTTGTCGCTTCAGGTTTATCACAGATCACGGTTTTTAAGACAGTTCGCGTTTGATGGTCCGGCAATGCCACACTGTGAAAAGAGTGCGGCAAGTTAATGGCATTGTGAGTGCGTACCGTGATTATGGGTTGGTTTTAATAATGCTCATTCTGATTATTCAAACTACTTAAGCGGTTGATTATTAATTGCGATGATTTCAGTCCTTATTGGATCACTCTCCTTATTCAGTAATGAACCAATCCATATCACACCACGACCTATCATTACCCCTTCACTATAACGGCGTATTTTATAAAAATTCTGATGAGCAAAGGCATCTTTCACTTTTTGGTTAATAATCTCTTCATAATGCGCAATAAAATCTGATTTATTATTAATTCCTAACACATTACCATCAGCAACTCGAATTGAAATTGGGTAATGAACTTTATCAGCCACTTCAGCTTTACAATTTTTAGCTATATCATTTTTTAACTCATCAAAAAAAACTTTAAACTTCGAAGCGGAATCGATACCTGAGTTGTAAAAATGCTTCTCAGGTACCTGAAGTTTTTCATTTTGTTGTTGAACCGTACCCGCTTTAGTCGAACTACAACTATCCGTTGGCTGAGCCTTAACAGAAATAGTTAAGATGACGCTGACAATAAAAAATATCGTTGGCGTCACTTTATATAATTTATTGATTATTATCATATATCCCTTTAAAAATAACCATCACAACTCATTGGCAAGAAGCAATTTTATCCATTTTATAAAAAAAACCATCATAACTTTCCATTAGCTTATTCTGGCCAATTACTTCATAACGAGTATAAAAATTTTTCATATCACTCTTTTCGAAAACTTCGATATAATGAATAAAATCTCTTTCAGGCATAAATCCATAAAATACACTATTTTTTGGCGGGACCACTCCCTCTTCCTTTTCTACTTTTTCTATAACCACTTTATAAATTGGTGGTTTTATCTGGCTGATAAAATCACTAAAAATAGTCGGGCACAAGATAATTTTATCTCCAATGTGTTGTTTAGCTTGCTCCACTGTTGTCAGGCCACCTCGATACCTTTGAACATCCACTACATTGTAATGGCCATAATAAGTGTTTATTTCATCCTTATTATGATCATTCTTGGCACATGCAGTCACTATTGCTAGCAAAGCCAATAGAATACATACGACAACTTTCCCTATTTGATTAATTAAAGACATCAAAGATTCACTGATTATTAATGCCAATAATTTTTGTTTCAAAGTCATCTTGCTCATGTAGCTTAATCGAGCCGATCCAAACCACGCCTCTGCCCAACATCACGCCATATGAATTTTCTTTGATGTCATTAAAATTCTGATGAGCAACGGCATCTTTCACTTTTTGATTAATAATCTCATCATAATGCTCGATAAAATCCGTTCTCGTTTTAACACTTAATACTCGTTCTTTTGATATTCTAATTGAAATGGGATAACTAATTTTAGCCGCTACACCTTGTTTATTATTTGAGGCTACGTCTATTTTCAACTCATCAACAAATTGCTTTAGCTCACTCGCTGAGTCAAAACCTGAATAGTAAAAAGCGTTTTCAGGTAACTCTGTTGTGGTCGTTTCAATAATGTCTGCTTTTTCATGTGTGCAGGCAGTGAAAGTCACGATGAGTAGTATCGCTAAACAGTATCCACACAGTTTATTGATGAAATTCGGCACAAATACTTTCCTTGCCATAGGTCATGAGTTCTGTCTCTGTCACATAATAATTATTAATGCCGCACACTAATCTTACTGCTTCTTTCGAGTCCATCGCGGCAAAACTAAAAAAAGTATGGTGATAAATAAAGAATGCCAGCATCACCTGAAGTATTATCACAGCCATCAAAAATTGTATGACCCCTTTTTTATCGTGCAGTTTTTTTGGCCAATTATGCCACATGGTCTCACCAAAGAGGCTTTTTCGATAAAAATCTAATGGTGCAAACAACATACATATTGCCGAGATGGGCGTCCAGTACGCAGCGTTGGGTATATCTATGCCGGAAAAGAAGTCAAACAGACTCAACATTCCTCCCCACAATAAGGCCACAGCTAAAAGACAACCACCTTTGAGATGCATGCCCTTATAAAAATAATAAAGCCACGCACCAATAAAACCCCAAAAACTGTTAAAAGCCAGTTTTTCTTTAAAGCTTAATGTCTTAAATTCCTTTGATTTAAAAATTTCGTCTCGGCTGCGCGTTCCTGCATCAAGCGCTTCAAATAGTTTAAAACGTCGCTTCCATTTATCTTTCACGGCTAAATTATCAATATTTATTGTTTCGCTCATTTTTATCGTCCTTGATATGGATATCATTAAATAAAAATCGACTTATCGAATTTTATTGCTTTTATTTAGTCAAATAATTGTAAATACAGAATCCCACAAAGCCTAATCCTCCAAAATTAAAAGCAAGAAGAAAAATGCGATAAATGCCATAATCTTTACCAAAAATTATTTTTATTTCTTTTCGCCAATCTACAATCTCAGACTTGGGGATCCGCCAACCATAACGTAATGTAAAATAAGTAAACCACAAATAGCCTGCCCCACTAAATACAAGCCAAGATGTTCCATTTTCCATTAGCAAGTTAAGCCGATCTCGCAATTTCTGGGGAGCGCTATCAATTATACCTTTTACCATTCCTCGCCTATTTTTACGCAACTTAAAATTCAAAATCGGCATTAGAATTAAAAAAACACCAAAGCCCAAAACGGTTAACAATCCGCAAACCATTCCCAGCAATTCATAATCAATCAAAGATCAACTCCTCTATTTTATCACCAAACTGGTTAGAAATATCACCACCTTCAAGACCCCACGCTAAAGATCCAGCTCCAACAATGGCTATAGAAAGCCCTCCAGTTACAGGCGCAAACGCTAAAGCAGTGCCGATAAGCCACCCAGAACCAACATTAACAACCCCAGATATAACATTTTTGGTTGTTGCACGGGCACAAGCCTCTGTTAACCAGCCATTCATATTACATTGTTGGTAGAGATCAATCCCATTGCCATACAAGGCCGAAATCGTCACCGCCCAGCCAACCTTACCCAGTTGGCTACTGAACTTCATCGCTTCTTTATACAAGCCGCTCATATTGATACCCGCAAGGGATTGAGAGAAGTTCTTGGCTCGATATAGCTGACGTTTATCAATGTTTAAGTAGCGATTGATATTCTTTACCTGAATATTCTTCACATAACCTGGCTGGCCAACTTGTGACATCAAGGCTTTCATTTCGCCTTTAAAGCGATTCGCATCCTTACGCCAATTTTTATAATCTTGATTAGAATACAAGGCCTGCCCAGACAAGCCTTTGGTGCGCTCCGAGACTTCACGAGAGTATTTTGCAAAACTCTCCATTTTTTGCTGAATTCGATTGCCTTGTACTTGCGCGCCAGCTATGACCGCTCCCGTTCCTGCAAGCATGTGCCCCAAATTCCACTCAGTTAGCTCATCACTGCCACTTTCTCCAAGACTCGTCTCTAACCCTGACGTCGCCATCATCAATATCGCGTTCGTGGCAGATTCATGATGCTCGGCAAACCAAGTGCGCTGCTCTTCATTTAATTTCAGATATTCTGTCATGAGCTCATCGGCTTGCTCGATAGCATCGGCTTCATCTTCATGGGTGTATTTCCATGGCGACACTACTACTGGCATACCCGCGAGAATTTGACTGAAACTTTGCTTTAAATGCGGGTTAGTGTTGAGCACATGTTCAATAATTTCAGGTTCTTTTGACAAATAAACTTCTTCGGCGAATTCTTCGACATTGGTGCGCTTATCAGAAAATACTAAATACACATCATCGGTACCTTCGCCCGCTGCACTCTCATTAGTTTCCTTTTCACTCTCATTACTGGCACCAGCAGCTCCCGCTGCACCTCCATTCTCACTACTTCCACCAGCACCCTCACTCATAGTCCCCTGAGACTGCTCCAGCTCCACCGCTTCATATTCAAACACGACCTCTTCGCTTTCAACGGCTTCCAACGTTGCGGCCTGTTTAATGATTTCCCCCGTCTCAGGACAAATCGCTTCGTCTAATGTTAGGGCAACCTCAGGTTTCTTGACTTTGCATTGACTACCCGATCCGGCGCCACCGCCAGAGTTCAAATTCACTTTCGCGCCCACCAAATGCACGCCTGCGGGATCCACTTTTAAAAAACTGCCACCAGCGCTTAACGTGATTTCTGAGCCTGCATCAAGCACTAATTCACCTTTAGATTTCAGATGCACCTCACTGCCTACCTTCATCAGCTGTTTCTTAGCCACTTTTTGATGATGGCTAGCTTTTACCGCTAACATGCTGTCTTTGGTAATCCCCACTAGACTGTCGGCTTCTAAGGTTTGATGATCGTTGCCCGTTATTTGCGTGAATCTATCATTAGTGATATTCCAATGCTGATTACCCAATACATGCAAGCTTAAATCATTTTCAATTAACTGCTGCATGTCTTTTTGGGCGTGAAAATACACCACCTCTTCTCCCGCTTGATCCTCGAAATGCAATTCATTACTGCCTTCACCTTTATGCGATTGCGTTTTTAAGACAGTTCGCGTTTGATGGTCGGGTAAGGCCGCACTGTGAAAAAAGTGCGGCAAGTTAATGGCATTGTGGGTGCGCCCCGTGATTATGGGTTAGCTTTAACAATATCCGTCCTTACAATTGGAATAAAATTACTGATTTATAAATTTTATTTCCATAACGGTTTTATCTTTTCTGTAAGGGTCACTGCCTATCTTAGGCTTTAAATAAAGCATGATGTACTCTATATTCTTATTAGATAAGTGCCCTTTAAAAAACACATAAACTTGATCAATGTAAGTAATAATTATAATGGGTTCTTCATTTTTAAATTGTATCAGTCCATCACATCCACCTTGGAAGCAAAGCTCTCCTGTTGTTAATTTATCCATTTTAATTATTTTTCCTTTTGAGGCGGCATGTTGCTTCATAAAATAATCATAGACAAACTCACCATCAAATGATTTAGCATTACCTATACGATCTTTAATATAACTGATCGCATTATCATTATGATAAATTTCCTGTATGTTATTGAATTTATCTAATTCAAAATCATTTGCCAGTAGTTGAGTACTAACTAGCGCTAACGCTAATATTATGCCTTTCATAGTATTTCCTTTAACATTTTAGCTTCTAGCTCTCTTCTAGAACGATAGTCATCTCTAAAGTTCATTAAATTTGCATACGCCGATTCCCAATCTTGATTGGTGACTTGTCTCCAAAAGTTAGGAGTTTTAATTTTTGAGCTACCATACTGATACTCCACAGATGCAATAACTGTTTGTGCTTGTGAAGGTATGCAATGAAATTTTACATCACTATCTGCATTATACTTAGTCATCAGCCTGCTTGTTGCTTTAGCCTTATTATTAAAGTAAATCTGTTCGGCCTGTTCTTTTGTTATTTTCAGAGGGTTTCTAGCTAAGAATTTTTTAGCTTCTTCTTTTTTATAGCCTAGATAGGGTACTAATTTATCAATTAATTCAATATCTAAATCAATATTTATAAGATCTTGTCTATTTCTAGCACCTAAATCAAAACCAACAGAAACCGTTACACCACTTTTACTACCTTTTGGATCTGGTACATAAGCAGTCAGCTCCATTCCACCTTCTAATATTTTAATAAAGTCAAAATCTATTTTTTCACCACAATCATTATCTTGATTGCAATCAGGACACAGATCTTCAGCGGTTTCATTGTCACTCTCATTACTGGCACTAGCAGTTCCCGCTGCAGCACCAGCAGCGCCTCCATTATCACTACTTCCACTAGCACCATCATTGCTTTGTGCATTCTCACCATTTCCAACAGTGGAAGTCCCCTGCGACTGCTCAATCTCCACCGCTTCATATTCAAACACGACCTCGTCGCCTTCGGTTGCTTCCATGGAGGCAGCCTGCTTAATGAGCTCACCTTCTTCGGGTAGGATAGCCTCATCCAAACATACTGCCGCTTCTGGTTTCTTGACTTTACACGCAGATCCAGAACCTGCGCCTCCTCCCGAATTGAGGTTAACCTTAGCCCCCACTAAATGCACACCTGCGGGATCCACTTTGAGAAAACTGCCACCTGCGCTTAACGTGATTTCTGAGCCAGCATCAAGCACTAACTCACCCTTAGATTTAAGGTGTACCTCACTGCCCACCTTCATGAGCTGTTTTTTAGCCACTTTTTGATGGTGACTAGCCTTAACGGCAAGCATACTGTCTTTACTGATTAAATTTAGGCTATCACTTTCTAGCGTTAGATGATCATCATTAGTCACCTGAGTAAAACGGTCTTGCGCCACATTCCAATGCTGATTACCCAACACATGCAAGCTCTGATCATTTTCAATTAACTGCTGCATATCTTTTTGCGCATGGAAATACACCACCTCTTCACCTGCTTGATCCTCGAAATGCAATTCATTACTGCCTTCACCTTTATGCGATTGGGTTTTTAAGACGGTACGGGTTTGATGGTCGGGGAGAGCCGCACTGAGAAAGAGCGCGGCAAGTTAATGGCATTGTGCGTGCGCCCGGTGATTATGGGTTAAATTAAATACAGCTTTAACAGAGCGTTAATAGGAGCTTTAATAGTGCCTGTCCCAGTTATTCAGTGGCTGTCCCAGTTATTCGTTTCAACGATCGATTATTAATCGCATAAATCTTTATTTTGGCAGGATCATCGTTTCCTAAACTAATTGCCCCTATCCATATAACTCCACGACCTATCCTTACTCCTGAGGAATATCCACGGATTTCATTAAAATCCTGCTTAGAAACAGCATCTTTCACTTGTTGATTAATAATCTCATCATAATGCGCAATAAAATCTGCTCTCGTTTTAACACTTAACACTCGTTCTTTTGATATTCTAATTGAAATGGGATAACTAATTTTAGCCGCTACACCTTGTTTATTATTTGAGGCTATGTCTATCTTCAACTCATCAAAAAATTGCTTTAGCTCACTAGCTGAATCTATACCTGAATTATAAAAATATTTTTCAGGTATTTGAATTGAAGTATCAGCACTCGTATCAAGATTAACATCTGAATATGCATTAACACTTAAACTAAGTAGTAAACATAGTGCTACAAAAATATTAACTACTTTATTGATTATTTTCATAAATCCCTTCTTTAAATAATTTTATTTCAGCCTTTCTACGTCGATCTAATCCAATACTTACTTTCAATTCATTCGTTTGTGGATCCCTCACTTTATTAATATCGGCAAACTCTGCAATCGCAGCATCATAATTGCCTTTATCCATTTGCTTTCTCGCATTGTATCTCGCAAAGCGACCCGCACCAATATTAAAAATCAATGAGGCTGTGGCATCAAATTGCGCTTGATTTAACGGCGCTGACACTAAGCGAAGAATAGCAGCCTCCACAATCTTCGCATCTTGTTTAAACAAGGCTAATGCTTGTTCCTTTGTGATCCCTTGTTCAAATACACCACTTTCTTTTTCTGCTTTCGTTAATTTATGCCCATAACCGATGGTTTCAAAATCTGCATCGTCTAAATATATTATCAAGTCTGGCCCACGAGAAGCCTCCCAAGAATGGATGAACTCTTCACCCGCTACACTAATCGTCAGCGCTTTTTCTGCAATTGGTTCATCTTCAGCCTCTTCCACACCTTCATTGTCACTCTCATTACTGGCACCAGTCGCTCCCGCTGCACCACCAGTACCTTGACTATTACTCTTGTTATCAGCATTGTTGCCACCAGCATTCTCACCATTTCCAACAGTGGAAGCCCCCTGCGACTGCTTCAGCTCCACCGCTTCGTATTCAAACACAACCTCTTCACCTTCGGTTGCTTCCAACGTCGCGGCCTGCTTAATTAGCTCGCCTTCTTCAGGTAGGATGGCCTCATCCAAACATACTGCCACTTCAGGCTTTTTCACTTTACAAGCACTGCCTTTCCCTGCACCTCCACCAGAGTTCAAATTCACTTTCGCGCCAACCAAATGCACGCCTGCGGGATCCACTTTTAAAAAGCTACCACCTGCGCTTAAAGTGATCTCACTGCCTGCATCGAGTATCAACTCACCTTTAGATTTAAGGTGCACCTCACTACCCACTTTCATCAGCTGTTTTTTACTGACTTTTTGATGGTGACTGGCTTTAACGGCCAACATACTATCTTTTTCAATCAAATTAAGACTATTCGCCTCTAAAGTGAGGTGATCATCATTAGTGATTTGAGTAAAACGGTCTTGCGCCACATTCCAATGCTGATTACCCAATACATGCAAGCTTTGATCATTTTCAATTAACTGCTGCATGTCTTTTTGTGCATGGAAATACACCACCTCTTCACCCGCTTGATCCTCAAAGTGAAGTTCATTACTGCCCTCGCCCTTATGGCTTTGGGTTTTTAAAACGGTTCGCGTTTGATGGTCCGGCAACGCATACGGCGGCAAGTTAATGGCATTGTGAGTGCGCCCAGTAATAATAGGTTGATCGGGATCCCCTTCGACGAAGGAGACAATAACCTCATGACCAATGCGCGGCACCGACATCATGCCATATTGGCCGCCTGTCCAGCCTTGGCTGACACGCACCCAGCAACTTGCGCTATCATCGCCGTTACTGTATCTGTCCCAAGGAAATTGCACTTTGACGCGGCCAAATTCGTCACAAAAAATTTCTTCCCCTTCAGGGCCGACCACAGTGGCCATTTGCGGCCCCGTTACGCGAGGTTTTGGCTGAGGTTTAGCTTGCCAAGGGCTGCTGGCGGGAATACTTGTGATCTCATTATGATAAGTCGTCGGCACAGAGGTATTGGCACCTTCGCTGGCCGCCCCTTGAATGCCTTGATGCTTTATCTGTACCAATAGCCAGTCACGATTAAAAGTGTCGTCAATATGCTCGGCTAAATCAAATTTATAGCCTGCACTGGCCTGCATAATATTGCTTTTGCCCACCGCCACTTGCGCATCGCGGCGAAGGTAATCCAGTCTTGCTTGCGTAAACACTTGACCGCTGTCATCGTCTTTAAAACGACCGGGAAAGTCAAAGTGCTCATAACGCAGTTGCTGCTCATCGAGCACTTCGCCTTCACTTTCTAATAAAAACGAGTAGGCAGGATTATGAAAACTGGCATCTTTTAAACGGGTAACAGTGGGCCTGACTTGATGGGTCAAGGCAAATTCCCCCATAAAGGGCGTGTCGGCCACGCCGCCACTGAGGGCATTATAAGGGAAAGGAAAACCAATATTACTCAGCTTTTGGGTGCTGTCGCTAAAGACCAGTGTATGGCCTGTGTCGGTATGTTCAAAATGATAAAACAGCCCTTCCTCGGCCGCGAGGCGGCTGATAAACTCAAAATCGGTTTCACGGTATTGTACGCAATATTCTCGCAGCCTTTCATCTAAGCTTGGATCGCAATTAAAGGCCACATCAAGAATGTTCATTTCAGTCAAAAGGGTCGAAATAATAGAGGTGACGCTTTGCGCTTGAAAAATGCGACTATTGTGACGTAATTTGAGCCGTGATAGCGCAGGTACTAAGGTAATATGATAAACAGTATGGTGATGACCTGTATCGCCTTTTGAAAAGGCGTTGACTATGCCGTGGACTTGACGTTTTATCTCGCCATTCACCGCCCATTGCATTAATCCTGCCGCATCGACAATATCAGCCGCACTTAAATCATGAAATGTGCTCAATAAGGTCATCTTCACTTCAAAGGGCGTCGATAAACCCTCTTTAAACTCGAAATGCACGAGATTAAAGGTGTCTTGCTCTACCCCTTGTGCTTGAAATTGAAAACGTAACCCTGTCCCTGCCAATATGCCATTTGCCGCGCCCGTCATAGTAAAATCCTTTTCCCCATTTAACACATGCTTATTGTTAACGCGTCTGCTTTGCCCTACATCAAGGGGGAACGTTTTAACAATACACACGCTATGTTTCAATAAAAAGCTTAAATAAAAAAGCTTAAATAAAAAGCTTAAATCAAAAGCTTAAATAAAAAGGCTTCAATTGAAGCCTTTTTGAGTCACTCACGATTGATATTCAATCGTCTATGCTTATTGGTTTTTCACTTAATGTGAAACAATTAATGCAAAAAGAAGCCATTAAGCCTCAGTCGGTTTACGCCAGTCATCAGCACCCGATGTGCCCGCAGTCGTGTGATCCCAAATGATCTTACGATAAGCAAGCGACACTTTGACTAGCTGAGTGAAATCGGCTTGAGTCGGATCTTGACAATGTGGCATATGACAATCGATATCTACAATGGTTGCCCCTTCTAATGTGGTTGAGAAGAAGTGCTCTTGCTTACCTTCGATAGAAGTGCGGTACCAGTTCAATACCACTGACGTTAATTTTTCACCAGTTGATAACGCGTTATACATTAGCGGTACCGCTTTGTTTAACGCAACAGTGAAGATAAACGGCTTATGCACACGTTGACCCGAAGGTTGACCCGATTGTGGATCCGTTGGTACTGTCACGACATGGTTAAACTCTTGTACTAGCATCTCATCTTCATGACCTTCAACGAAGATATCGCCCACAGAATCTGCAGTGAATGCACCTGCAGTGATGTTACCCTGAGTTTGACCTTCGATTGAGATATAACATGGTGTTGGCATGATTAATTCCTTTTATTTTAAACGGGTTATTAAATGGTTTTTTAACATCTCGTTTTTAACGTCTCGTTTTTAACAAATCGTTTTAACAGATAGTTAGTTAACATCTATGATGAGCCGCCGTTTATTGTCAGCGTCCATACTTGATATTCTTATTGGATACGAACAAGCACTTTGAGTGCCATGCTCTTTATCCTGCAAACTTTAGGTTGCATCACGCTTTATCCTGCAAACTTTAAGTTGCATCACGCTTTATCCTGCAAACTTTAAGTTGCATCAAGATATAGCATGAAGCGTGCCAATTCTTATATTATTGTTTTTTAATGAAATTTATTTTTAGCTTGTTTTTTTCGGGCAATAAGTTGCTCGAATCGAGCAATAAGTTGCTCAAATCGAGCAATAAATTGCCCAGTTTTATGATGAAAAAAGACATAAAAAAGCCCCCACGCTTACGAATTAACTTCTTGAAGGGAGCCCTTGTTAGTCACATTACATATCGGTGTGACAGTATTAGCAATGATCCCTATTCACTTAATCTTGCAAAAGATCCGCTATGGTTAGCACGCCATGGGCCGTTGCCCCTGCAGCCCACAAACTGTCACCGGAGTCAGAAAATGCCGAAGCTAAGTCCATGTGTAGCCAGTTTGCCTCAGGGTTAACAAAACGGGATAAGAAGCCCGCCGCATTAGAAGCACCGCCTGCACCGCCGCCTTTCATGGGGCGGCTATTCGCCGTATCCGCATAAGGCGAAGGACACATGTCTTGATGCCAAGGATCCAATGGCAGTGGCCATACGCGCTCACCCACCTGCGCCGCTTTCTTCTGTGCTAAGGCTAATACGTCCGCTTGAGGAGAAAAGATCGCATTATAGTTAGTGCCTAATGCCATTACAGCAGCCCCAGTTAAGGTTGCGGCATCAATGATCAAACCCGCTCCAGTGTCACTGGCCGCCTGCAGACCGTCGGCTAACACTAAACGGCCTTCGGCGTCAGTATTCACTACTTCAACGGTGACTCCATTTTTATACGTTAAAATATCACCGAGTTTATAAGCATGGCCACTAATGAGGTTTTCGGCGCAGCACAAGAATAATTTCACTCGCTTATTGAGCCCTGACTGAATAGCCAAACCTAAGGCCGCACTCACCGTGGCCGCGCCGCCCATGTCACACTTCATGCTCAACATGCCTTCGGAGCTTTTAATGCTGTAACCACCAGAATCAAACGTAATGCCTTTACCCACTAAGGCCACTGAAACCGGTGCATCCTTTTCTAATGGATTAAAATCCAGCTCTAATAATGCCGGTGGACGCTCACTGCCGCGGCCCACAGCATGAATACCCTGCCACTGCTCGGCCAGTAAGGCCTCACCTTCTATGATCCGATAAGACACCTTGTCACCACCAATTTTTGCCAGCCAAGTGGCCGCTTGCTCGGCGAGAGTGACGGGCGCTAAATTTTCTGGTGTTGCATTAACTAACTGGCGAGCAAAAAAACTGGCTTCTAATCTATGAGTTAACACCTTACGCATTGCTTCGTCACCACTCCAATGAATATCGGCAATGAAGCGGGCAGTAGCGAAACCTTGGGCAAATGCCCATTGGTTGTCAAGGTTCCACTGCGTGCCCACTAACTCAACCGCCGTGACACCTTGAGAGCGAAGCTTTCGCGCTGCCTGTTGCACTTGGCGTAATGTGTCTCCTTTGCTTAAGTGCACATTGGCTTGCTCATTTTGAAAACTCACTTTTGCTTGTCCCCAATGTGCAGGTACTGCATCATGGGTTAATTTCACTGTCATTCTGTTACTCATTTTGACTCCTTATCGCGCTCTGCTCATCCCCGAATCCCGAATATAGTTAGCCGCCTTCTTCATTTCATACGCTGGTACGCTGGCGCATTCGAGCCATATCCTTCAGTTCATGAGAGAGTCATTACCAAGATGTATTATTTATGTATTCTTTATGATACGGGAAATATAATGCAAAGAGTTTACTCGATCACAAGCGTCAAGCACACCGTTTATCGAACGCTTTACTGCTCCTTATTTATCACAAGCTTCAAGCACACTGTTTTATCACACGCCTTACTGCACCTTATTTATCACACGCCTTACTGCGCCTTATTTATCACATGCTTCACTGGACTTTATTTATCACATGCCTTACTGCACCTTATTTATCACATGCTTCATTGCGCGCTAGTTATCTTATCGCACGCGCTTGAGCTCCCCCTTATTTTCCCCCCTTAATCTTGGTATGCTTTTTATCTCGTCTTCTTTAATCTTTGATGAAATATGAAATTTTCTCCCGCTTTAGAGTCTGGTACCTTAATTAAACGCTATAAGCGCTTTTTGGCCGATGTTCGATTGCAAGATGGTACAGAAGTGACGCTGCATTGCCCTAATACAGGCTCCATGAAAAACTGTTTGTTTCCTAAGCAGACAGTGTGGTTTTCAACCTCCACAAACCCTAAACGAAAATATTCACGCACATGGGAATTAATGCAAACACCCAATAATGACACTATTGGGATCAATACAGGGCGCGCCAACCAAGTTGCCGAAGAGGCGATTAAGGATGGGATCATCACCGAACTATTAGGTTACAAAAGCGTAAAAAGGGAAGTGAAATACGGTAACGAAAATAGTCGTATTGATCTTTTACTTGAGGCGGAAGGTTTACCCCTTTGCTATATCGAAGTGAAAAGTTGCACCTTAATGGAAGATGAACAAGGCTATTTTCCTGATTCTGTCACCGCACGGGGGCAAAAACATTTACGTGAACTCATGGAAATGGTGAAGGCTGGCCACAGAGCAATATTACTTTTTGTGGTACAACACTCAGGAATACAAAGCGTTAAAATAGCAAAGCATATTGACCCTGACTACGCTGATTTACTTCAACAGGCAAAAAAAGCGGGCGTGGAAGTGCTGGCCTATCGCTGCCAATTAAATAAAGACGAAATCAAATTGACTAAAGCTTGTGCATTTAACGATTGAATTTACGCCAAGTCTTGATAAAAAGGCCTTTTGGCCCCATAGTCATACTTGCGTTTTCGCTAAAATAAAATAAAAATAAATTATTTGATTATACTTATGTATTCTGGTATAGATAGCGGCCATTAATTATAGACACCCAGAACGCAAACGATTAACAGGAGATGCGTTATGCCTGAAGGCAACAAAAAACTTGGCGTACTCGCTATAGCAGGAGTCGATCCTTACCAAGAAAAACCGGGTGAGGAATACATGAATTCAGAGCAGTTAAGCCATTTCAAGGTGATCCTTGAAGCATGGCGCGGACAACTGCGAGAGGAGGTCGATCGTACCCTCAACCATATGCAAGATGAAGCGGCCAATTTCCCAGATCCTGTCGACCGTGCAGCCCAAGAAGAAGAGTTTAGTCTTGAATTACGTGCTCGTGACAGAGAGCGTAGACTGATTAAGAAAATTGAAAAAACCCTTCAAAAAATTGAAGAAGATGATTTCGGTTTCTGTGATTCTTGTGGTATCGAGATTGGTGTTCGCCGTTTAGAGGCTCGCCCAACAGCCGATCAATGCATTGATTGTAAAACCTTGGCTGAAATTAAAGAAAAACAACTAGCCGGTTAATCTTACTGGCTTATGAGCGAAGATAATTATATGTCTTCGCTCATTTCATTTTGACTGCACAGCACTTGACTTGACCTTTTTATGCCCATTTCCCCCATTGTTTATCGAGGTCGATTCGCCCCCTCACCCTCAGGCCCTTTGCATTTTGGCTCCTTAGTGGCGGCCTTAGGCAGCTATTTACGCGCCCGTTCTTTACAGGGCCAATGGCTTGTGCGCATGGAGAATATTGACCCTCCCCGAGAACAGTTAGGGGCTGCAGATCGCATTTTGCTTAGCTTAGAAGCCTTTGGCTTTGAATGGGATGAAAGCGTGCTGTATCAAAGCCAGCGAGTGGAGCATTATCAAGCCATCATAGAAACCCTGCTTGACAAGCATCAAGCTTATTTTTGCCAGTGCTCCCGTAAAGAGATTAAAACCATGGGAGGAATTTATGATGGCCGTTGTGGGCAAGCAACAAAATCATCGGGAGCCATTCGCATTCGCAATCCCATTGCCATTACTCAGTTTCAAGATCAAATTAAGGGCGCTATTCCTATTCCAGCGGATTTTGCTGAAGAAGATTTTATCATTAAACGCAGCGATGGTTTATATGCTTATCAATTAGCCGTGGTCATTGACGATGCCTTTCAGCAAATAACGGAAGTGGTCAGAGGCAGTGATTTACTTCTGCCCACAGGTCGACAAATGAGCTTATTTGACTTACTGAATAAACCGCATCCAAAGTGGCTCCATTTACCTCTGGCCTGTGAAGAAAAAGGAAAAAAGTTATCAAAGCAAAATCATGCCACTGCCATTGATATTTTGAAACCCCAACACAGTATTAATCAGGCCTTAGCCTTTTTAGGGCAAAAAAGTGTCACCATTGAGACCGATACACGCATCATGCTGGCTCAAGCTACCGCTCAATTTGATCCCAACGCCATTCCCACACAAACAGAAATACTCATAAGCTCCTAACAGTCCCCCAGCTACTCCCATAAATTGTTCCCAACACCATCCCCAGACAAACAGAAATACTCATAAGCTCCTAACAGCCCCCCCAGCGACTCCCATAAACCAGTCCCAACTCGATTCCCACACAAACAGAAATACGCTTGGATTAACTCATAAGCTCCTAACAGTCGCCCCCACATGACTCCCATAAATTAATCCCAACGCCATTCCCACACAAACAGAAATACTCTTAGGATCCTAACAGTCAACCCAGCGACTCCCATAAACCAGTCCCAACTCGATCCCCACACAAACAGAAATACTCTTAGGATCCTAACAGTCAACCCAGCGACTCCCATAAATTGATCCCAACGCCATTCCCACACAAACAGAAATACGCTTGGATTAACTCAGTTTCACAGCGTTCAAAAACACTCATCAGTCCCCCCAACGACTCCCATAAACCAGCCCCAACTCGATCCCCACACAAATAGATATTTTTTTATTTTAATCAGTGAGTTTTCCCATATTTAATACCGCAATCTGCTCATGAATTCAGTTGGCTTGGGGATCTATCATTTTTGAGGTATCATATGCCCCTCAATTTTTAATCTTAGTGACAATTCAAATCAGAGGTGTCCCATTTTTCGCCGTATTAGTCAATTCTGCAAGCAGCTATTTGAAGACAAAACAAGCACAGAAGAAGCCAAAACTGAAGGGCTTAGGCTGGATGTTGTGCCGAGAAAAGACCATAGTATTTCTCGCAGACAAATTAGCGAAAATGCTCTTAAGGTTCTGTATAGGCTACATAAATCCGGCTATAAAGCCTACTTAGTTGGCGGCGGAGTCAGAGATATTTTATTGGGACTTGCCCCCAAAGATTTTGATGTAGTCACCAATGCCACTCCCGAAGAAATCAAACGTTTATTTCGCAATTGTCGCCTTGTGGGACGACGTTTTCGTTTAGCCCATATTGTCTTTGGGCGTGATGTCATTGAAGTGGCAACCTTAAGGGGCCATCATGTTGATAGCGGCGAAAAAGTGTCTAAAAAGAATGCCTCAGGACGCCTACTACGTGACAATGTCTATGGCACAATTGATGAGGATGCCGAGAGACGCGACTTTACCGTCAATGCCTTGTACTACGATATCAGTGACTTTAGCATTCGCAGTTATGGCGGTGGCTTAGAAGATCTCGCTTCTCGCACTTTAAGGTTAATTGGCGATCCACAAACCCGTTACCGTGAAGATCCGGTGCGCATGTTACGTGCTGTACGTTTTGCCACTAAGTTGGACATGCAAATCGATGCAAGAGCCGCCAAACCTATTCCCGGTTTAGCGGCTTTATTAAAAGGCATTCCTGCTGCACGTATGTATGAAGAAGTGCTTAAAATGTTCTTATCGGGTAAAGCTCAACAGAATTATAATATGATGCGTGAGTTAGGTTTATTTAGTCCTTTGTTTCCACTGATTGATGCACAGCTAAATGAAGACAAACAAGCCCCCATCTCAACGCTCATAGATCAAGTGATGAAAAATACGGATCAACGCATTAAAGAAGAAAAGCCTGTCACACCCGCTTTCTTCTATGCCGCCTTACTTTGGTATCCTCTCAGCCAACGAGCTGATGATATCGCACTTGAAAGTGGCTTAAGCACTTATGATGCCTATTACGCCGCTATGGGTGATATCATGGAGCAGCAATGCCGATCTATTAGTATTCCAAGACGCTTTAGTAGCATCACCAAAGATATTTGGCAGCTACAACTCAGGTTTGAGCGCAATCGAGGCACACGCGCCTTTAAATTTATGGAGCACCCTAAATTCAGAGCCGCTTATGATCTACTATTATTGCGCGCAGGGGCTGAAGGCGGCGCGATTGCCAAGCAAGCGGCTTGGTGGAAAAGCTTTGTCGAAGGCAGTGAAGAACAACGTACTGTCATTGCGCGTTCGGCCAATAAACAATCACCGCGCCGACGTCGCTCTAATCAAGGGCGCCGTCGTAAACCCACTAATCATCAAGATACACCAAGCACATGACCTTAGTTTATGTGGCATTAGGCGCCAATTTAGCCGATCCAAAGGCGCAATTAGACACAGCCTGTCAAGCCTTGTCTTTACTGTCTGAATCTGATTTTAACGTGTCATCTTATTATCGTTCAAAGCCCATGGGTGAAGTCGTGCAACCTGATTTTGTCAATGCGGTGGCGTGTTTTCATACGCACTTATCACCTATTGCCTTACTTGATGCGTTACAAGCCATTGAACACAATCAAGGACGGGTAAGACTGCAGCACTGGGGGCCAAGAACCTTAGATTTGGATATTATTCTCTATGGTGATGAGCAAATTTCAAGCCCAAGGTTAACCATTCCCCACATAGGAATGACACTAAGAAGCTTTGTCTTAATACCCCTGTTTGAGCTGGCGCCAACACTGATTTTACCTTGTGGTACACCATTAAAAAGATTTATCACATCAGCAATTGAACAAGAATTAAGTGTCATTGAAATGCCAAGGCGCGCCTTGGCGCAATAACGCAATATTCATTAGGTTTAAATAATCATTATGTCAAAAATTACGGGTTCGACCTTATTAAAGTTTAAGCAAGAAGGCAAGAAATTCACTGCATTAACGGCCTACGATGCCAGCTTTGCCAGTGCTTTCGACAGCGAAGGCATTGATGTGCTCTTAGTGGGTGATTCCATGGGAATGGTGCTTCAAGGACATTCCGATACCTTACCTGTCTCGGTTGAAGATATTGCCTACCATACTCGCTGCGTTCGCAGAGGGATAGAACGCGCGTTACTGATTGCCGACATGCCTTTTATGAGTTATGCCACTCCTGAAGAAGCCATGATGAATGCCAGCACCTTAATGAAAGCCGGCGCCAACATGGTCAAAGTGGAAGGCGGCCGTTGGTTACTGGAAACTGTCACCAAATTAACAGAGCGCGGCATTCCTGTTTGTGCTCATCTGGGTTTAACCCCGCAGTCCGTTCATGTTTTTGGCGGCTTTAAAGTACAAGGCCGTGATGCCGATAATGCTCAGCGTATTCTTGATGAAGCCAAAGCATTAGAAGCCGCTGGCGCGCAATTACTGGTTGTTGAATGTATTCCTGCCACGTTAGCCAAAACCATCACAGAAACACTCACTATACCCGTTATTGGTATAGGTGCGGGTAATGATACTGATGGTCAGATTTTAGTCATGCACGATGTACTTGGGATCTCAAGCGGTTATATCCCTCGTTTTTCTAAAAACTACCTCAAGCAAACAGGCGAAATTCGCAGCGCCATTCGTGCTTACATTGACGAAGTCGCACAAGGCACTTTTCCTAGCCCTGAGCATACTTTTAGTTAATGATATTAGTTAATGATATTGGGTAATTGCATAAGCAAGTTACATTAACCATAAATGATATTAGATAGGATCAAGCCGTTATGATCACTGTTCACACTGTAAATGAAGTGAGAGCGCAAATTAAAGCTTGGCGACAAAAAGGCGAAACCGTTGCTTTAGTCATGACAATGGGTAATTTACATCAAGGCCACGTGAGCTTAGTCGAAGCTGCCGCTAAAAAAGCCGATCATGTTGTGGCCTCCATTTTTGTCAATCCCATGCAATTTGGCAAAAATGAAGATCTAGACAGCTACCCAAGAACCTTAGCCGCCGATCAGCAGGCATTAACTAAGGCAGGTACCGCTTTACTTTTCGCCCCAAATGCAGCCACTGTGTATCCCAATGGCATGGAAGCACAAACCTACGTCGAAGTGCCTAAAATATCAGAAACCCTGTGTGGTGCAGGCCGACCAGGACACTTTCGAGGTGTGGCGACTGTGGTCTGTAAGTTCTTTAATATTATTCAGCCTGATTTCGCTTTTTTTGGTAAAAAGGACTTTCAACAACTGTTAGTCATTAAAACTATGGTTGAAGATTTATCCTTACCCATTGAAATTATTGGTGTAGAAACCATGCGTGAAGAGTCTGGCCTCGCCATGAGTTCTCGTAATGGTTATCTAACGCCCACTGAAAAACAGCAAGCCGCCAGCATTAAACAAGTGATGGATGCCATGTCTGAGGATATTAAACAAGGCCACCACCTCAAGGAAGTCACTTTTAGGCATCAACAGACGTTAATCGATGCAGGTTTTGAGCCTGAGTATGTCGAAGTGCGCAATGCCACAAACCTTTACCCAGCAACAGATGAGGATACTGAATTAGTCATTCTCGTGGCCGCCAAAATGGGCACCACTCGCCTTATCGATAATCTCTGTGTGAGTCGATAACCACACGCTCTCATCTCGTTTAAAACTCTCATCTCGTTTAAAAATAGTATAATGGGCTAAACATTAGCCCATTATACTCCCCTCTAGCGGTGCTTTTTAAAACTAAACCACGTAAAATAAGGTCATGACTCTCTCTATTGGCCTTTCAATATGAAACTCTTTCTCTTTGATCATTGTCCTTATTGCGTTAAAGCTATGATGATAGTGGGTTACCAGCAATTGGATGTTGAATATGTCTTTTTGCAAAATCATGACGTTCAAGCTCGCATTGAAAAAGTCGGCGCTAATTTAGTGCCGATTTTACAAAAAACCGATGGTAGCTATATGGCCGAAAGCTTAGACATAGTCAACTACCTTGATGGCGTCAGCGGTAAACCTATGCTTGACGCTGCGTGTTTGCAGACTGTGATTGATGAATGGCTCACAAAAACAAAACAATTATGCTCTGCCTTAATGTACCCTCGTTGGCTAAAAATCCCCCTTCCAGAATTTCAGTGTGATGAGGCAAGAGATTGGTTTACAGGGAAGAAAACCCAGACACTGGGAATGGATTTTGAAATGGCTTATCACAATACGGCTGAATACTTAAGCCAACTAGATTCACAACTTAAAAAGATTGACTGGCTGATCTTGCCATCAGAGCGAAACGATCGCATTAGCTATGATGATATCAATATTTTCCCAACATTGAGAAACCTCACTGTGATTAAAGGTATTAAGTTTCCAACAATCATACGTCAATATATTGAAGAAATATCGACTATGACAGGCATACATTTGTTTGATGACGTTGCCGTTTAATCGCTAAATCAATAAGCAGCCCATTCAGTATGGCTGCTTTTGTTTTTTATTGACGATACGGTTAATCCGCTTTTATAAATTCATCCACTAACCGATTAAACTTATCGGCTCCCTCAATAAACATAAAGTGCTTTCCACCTTCTTCTTCCTCAAAAATGGCCAATTTAGACCCTTTAATTTGCTTATGTATCCACTCTTGAGAACTCACTGAGGTGGGACTCGCTCGCCCCGCGACAATCAATGTTGGCACAGTAATACGTAAAATGACATCTCGCCAATCTTGATGGAAATGATTATAGAGCAGCTCAGCTGCGTATTTTCCCGGAAAATGATAGCTATTTTTAATCAACCATTGTTTTTCTTTCTCTGACATTTTGTTGGAAATTTCATGATTCAATAACATGGCCTTATAATTATTGCCTTTATTGCCATACACAGTATTGTAAATTTGCATTGCAGAATCAGGATCCACTAAAGGACCATAGTCGGCAATTTGCTGTGGGCTCCATTCGGGGTTGCAGACCAAAGCAGCCACTCTTTCAATCAAAACAAGTTTATTGATTTTACTTGCTCCAAATAAATCCCAATAACACAAGATCACCGCAGAGCCTAAATCATGGCCTAACAACACCACATTATCTAACGATAGATGCATTAATAGCTCGTCCACGTCTTTCGCTAATCGATAGACTTTATAGCCATATTCTGCGATTTCTGAATGCCCATGCCCTCTCATATCCAGTGCAATCGTTCGATAATGCTGACTGAAAAATGCCATTTGATGATGATACTGTTCCACAGACTGAGACCAGCCAGGCAACATCACAATAGCCTCACCTTCACCTTTATCCAGATAATGCAATTTAACGCCATCACTGGTATGAAAGTAATAGCTGTCTTTATTTGTTAAGACCATTGACGCTTTCCTTAGGAAGCAAAGTCCTTTCACATCACCTTGCCTCAATTTTCTTTGATAAAAACAAAAACGACCAACTTATTATTCTCATTCAGTCACCATAAACTCAAAGCAACAAAAAAGGTCATTTTGAAGCCTTAACTTTAGGGGAAAAACTTTCACTACACTTAATATAGCTAAATCAATATAAAATGATAGCCTCAGAGCGATCAGTTGAGCGACAATTTGAGGCGCATTTATGCTGTAATGGTGGTTCCCTTTCAAATGAATGCAACGCTGAAGTGGAATGTCTGAGAAGCTCACTTTGTGCGGGTTTCAACATACTTTATGCTACGTTAGCTGCTTTCGATATACGACTTCATGGATGAAGGAGGTAGGGCGACGTTTGAACCCAAGCCGAGAACAACTATTAGCTTCAATCATCTGCGACCACCATGGATGGTGGGACTGTCTGTTAATGCAGGAGCAATTAACGACCTTGCCTACAGCATGTTGAATTCCCGCTGAAAGATCACTTATATAATGGAATTGGTATAAAAACTCTACTCCCTCATACTCTGCAGGTATTAAACGTAAGCCAATGGCAGCGCTTACCTTCTTTTTCTTGCATTTTGTCAAAACTCAATCATTAATTAATGCAGAGCCTTTCAACATTCTGCCTTAATATGGTCCAAGCCAATACCACTGCTGTTAGCTCCTCTTCAACCTATGACCATGCATTATTTAATTGGGCTCAGCAACATCATATGCAAATCGCAAAGGTAGAAATAGCCGTTAACGCATTGGGCATTAGAGGCTTATTTGCCATTCACCCATTAAAGAAAGGCCAAGTGTTAGCTAATATACCTTGGCATTGCATCATACACACAGAGCAAGTTAGAGAATCGAATGAAATTAATGGATTACTTCAAGGTGAAATAGACACCTTATCAGATCATGAGCTGATCGCCCTATTTATGCTTTGTCAGGCCACTCAAGCGCAGTGTCACTGGCAAGCTTATTACAATTCATTGCCTCAGGATCTCAGCCAGCATCCTCTTTTTTTTACTGAAAGCGACTTAGCACAGATCACCAACACACGCATTTTATCTATCCTCAAGAAGCGTTGGCGATTTTTAACTCAATCCTATGAACGCTTGTTACCTATATTACAAACCATCCCCAATGCTCACTTAATGGCCTATATAAAAACTCGAACGCTGATCAACACCCGTTGTTTCACGGTAGAAAGGTTCGGGGAGAAACAAGCTGCCATGATCCCCATTATGGAGATGATGAATCATAATGAGGATCCCAGCTGCCATTGGAGCAGTGATGAAAAAGGTGTGTATTTTACCCTGCTCAAAGATGTCAATGCAGGCGAAGAACTGACAGATAATTACGGTAAAAAAAGCAAGGAACGATACTTTGCCAATTACGGATTTTACCCACAAAGATAAAAGGAGCAAACCATGACAACAGCCTCAGTTCTCTTATTAACTGCCAGTCTAGCTCTACTCGTACCGACAAGCAGTCATGCCGAAAACCAGCCAGGATTTAATAAAAAACTCAAAATAGAGCAACATAAAAACTGGTTAGCCGTACTCAATGCTAATGAAGGGAAATTGACGCCCACTCAAACAGAAAATGAGTACCGGCTCACCTTAACTCACTTCAATGACCATACTATTTTATTTACAGATAGGCCTTACAGAGAAACTAGGCTCATTACCACAAACGCCTTTATCACCCACTTTAAACAAGCCTTTTCTGACTCCTCCCAATGCAGCGCTCGTCTATGATAAAGCTCAACAAGGCGATCACGAGCAGAACTCAACGTTCGTCGTTATATTGAACAGGGCAAAATGGATCGATGAGCATACCATTGAATTTACGATCACCTATCAGGGACCCACACCTGCACTTCCCTTAGGCAAAATTCAAGAGGTGCATATCTTTATAGATGATATTCGTGACATGGGCGAAGATGAACATTTAGATGATATGAAAATATGAGCATGACAATGGTATGAGGTTATGAGCCTAGTCAATTATAAGCGACATTGTCAAACGTGAGCTAGCAATGACAACGACTTATTTATCAATAGGCTGAACACTATAAGTAACAAGATTAACGTTTCATTTTTATTGGTATATACGAAGCGTCGCATTATATCGTTATCATAATAAACTTTAAGTAAAATAAAGGCATCAAATAAAAAGCTGCTCCCTCATACACCATGGCGATTATTGCAGCTGTTCACTCAATAAGCTGGCAATTTCTTTTTGTTGCTCCACAGACACACTCTTTTTTTGTATTGCTTGTAATGCGATTTTATACGCCACATCTAAAGCTGCCTGTTTATCCGCTTTAATATCGGGCACGACCCCCACGCCTTCCCAGTTCTTATGCGTTACAGGATTAACGGCTTTCGCGATAGGAATAGCCGCAATAAAACCATCACCGAGATCAAAGCGTTGCCAAGGATTCGCTCCACCCTTACTGGTTTCACCGATCAAGGTGGCCCGTTTGAGCACTTGCAGATTATAAGCAAACTCTTCGGCAGCAGAAAACGTGTCTTCATCGATAATGACATAGACAGGCGTATTAATGTGTTTATCCCCCTTGATATCATCGAAAGTCCAATACTCAGCCGTACTGTCTGTTTGCTTCCAGTAAATATCATTTAAGTGCACTTTTTCAGCAAATAAATAACTACTGAGAAAACGCACCATATCGACACTGCCACCGCCATTATTTCTCACATCAAAAATAATCGCATCGGTATCGCTTATCAGTGACATCACCGCCTCGGCTCGCGTTCTTGACTCAGGGTAAATATTGTCCATTCCCCATAAATCAATATAGCCCACGTTCCCCTCAAGAATTTCAACACGATTAAAGCCTGAATTTTTTCTCGCAAGCTTAACAAACCAATCTTCATAAGTGGGCTTATCCGTTTTATTATTCGAGTCGCTCCACCATAAGGAAAAATGCGGATCATATGCCTGTAACGTCGTTTTCAGCTGAATCGCAATGTCTTCAGGCTCACTGGCCCCATTAAATGATGCCGTCATTTGTAAGGTATCAAGTGATTTGAGAATGGCAGGTACCGCTTCGTGCATCACATATTGGCTCGAAAGCTGCTCTCGCAAATTGTCGACTAACTGCTTTTTTTGTGTATCTTCCATTTTCGCCGCCAACACCAATGGCGTGAATAAACTCAACCCCAAACCAACGATTAACCCGCGCTTTAATATTGCCGTTAACTGGCTCTTTGTTATGATCCTCATAATATTCCTTTTTTGGTGATATCCTCAGTCATATCCTCTCACACACAACTGGATTTTAATTAACAAAATTGTAACAACATAATGCTGAGGTATTTTATTCCTATTGATTTAACAGCAAGCAATATAAAAATGTTAACCTAAAGGACAAATGAAATCGCCCAACCTATTCAGTGGAGTCAATATGCGATATTTACACACTATGGTGCGTGTTAAAGACTTAACGCAATCACTGGCCTTTTATTGTGATCAATTAGGATTAATTGAAGTGCGCAGAGTAGATAATGAACAAGGCCGTTTTACACTGGTCTTTCTGGCTGCACCTGATGATAGAGAACAAGCAACAAGCACTCAAGCCCCCTTGATTGAATTGACCTATAACTGGCACAGTGACAATAGCAATGGGAATAATAGTGAAAATAAGAGTGAAAGCTATAGCAGCGGACGTAACTTTGGCCATCTGGCTTTTTGTGTCGACAATATCTTTGAAACTTGTCAAACATTACTTGATAATGGCGTCACCATTAACCGCCCTCCGCGAGATGGCCATATGGCCTTTATTCAATCACCAGATGGGATTTCCATTGAACTGCTGCAAAAAGGTAATGCGCTGCCAGCCTGTGAACCTTGGCAATCAATGGGTAATACGGGCAGCTGGTAAGCTTAAACACATCATCCTACTAGAGCCTTTGTCACACTCACAATGACTCACTGAGTTCGTTTTGATAAAAAATCACGAGAAAAGAAAGGCCCTTAAACAGTATGTGATTAAGGACACTAAAGGTTAAAAGAAAAAAGTTATTATTTAAGTTCTAGTGTGAGCACCCTGTGATTTAGGCTCTTCAAGACATAAGGCCCTAACTGTACTGCCTTCTTTAGGTTGCGTCGTCATGTCATTAAGCCAGTCATCAACTGTCGTTTTTTCAATATTCTCAAATTGATCTTTAATTCTTTCCCATGTTGATGCTTCTAAACTATAGCCAGCTTGATTAAGGGTATATTCTGCATGGAATGTAATGGTTCCTTTGCTAGATGTTTGAGATATTTCAAATGTGCTTGTATATAAGAAAAAATTGACTTTACCCTCACCATCTTGAAGGATATTTTGTGAGAAGTTAGATTGCTTTTCTGTTTGCTCAGAATAAGATAATGCCGCTTTAACTAGGTTTTGCACCGATTGAATAATGGATTCCTTATCGTGTTCTAAGATACCTCTAAAGCCATCGACAAATGAATCAATTAATTCATTAGCATTATGACTCTTTTGTTTTATCTGCTTACTTTCAGACCATTCTAAAGTTAAAAATGGCACTTGAGAAACTAGGTTTGTAAAGCCTAAGAAATGTTTTAAATCACCATTACCATTAGGGTCGAGGGGATCAAATTGTGCTTTAGTTCGGCACATATTAACACTGGTTTGTAATCCGTCATAAACACTGATTGGTGCAGTTCCAGGTGTACTTGCTTCATTGGCCGCTTTTTCATAACTTAGTGTAGGAAAAGCATTTGCGGGGTTTTGTGTTGTAGAGGCATCGAGAGCCGCCATCGGGTTATGAAATAATGACTCTGTAAATGCCACAGGGGTTGAACCTGAGTGTATCTCTTTTAACCACCGACTGGTCTTTTCTTGTAACTTTTTCATTGTTGCGCTCCTTGCTTTTATCAAGTGAGCGTTGATTATAGTTGGCTCATGACCTCATGGTTCATTCTCCCTCAAAAGGCCACACCTAACTTTTCATTTATTGTATTGTTTTAATTAAATTATTGGAAAAAATGATGTTTATACTTTTTTTAAGCCTTGTTGATCAAATAGCTGCTTGAGATACAGCTATAGCAAGGTTTTCCGAGTTTTATTTCGTTGCCTGTCGAAC
>NZ_CANLZC010000024.1 GCF_947495455.1 uncultured Shewanella sp.
TCTTTGTCTTTGTCTTTGTCTTTGTCTTTGTCTTTGTCTTTGTCTTTGTCTTTGTCTTTGTCTTTGTCTTTGTCTTTCATCAATCTAATGTATAATTCACAGTATTTTATACAAAAATAATACAAAGTATTTTATACAAAAATAATACAAACTTTTTAGCAAGTTAAACTGGATATAGAAAAAAGGAAAGCCCATGAAATATTTATTTTCATCAATCATATTGTTAACCATGCTCAATCTTAATGCATTAGCAGCTGAGCCAACTTGCCACTCAGGCAATCCGCCTTATTGCAAGTACATTGGCAAAGTCAATAGGATATACGTTAATGCCGATAACTTGATGTTACTTTATTTTGATACCGATCTTCCCTCGGAAGTCGCCGATTCAGCAGGATATAATGTTTCAAAATACTCAGCAGCTGCATTTTCTGTTGATCAAAACCCCGAGTTTGCCAAAATGCTTTACTCAACGGCCTTAGCCGCTCAAGCATCCAATCGTGATGTCACTATACAAATGCGTGGAAGTACATGGGGTTATCTTAAAATTGATCGCATCTGGCTTGATGCCCCCTAAAAATCACCTTAGTAATAAAAAGCCTTGTTTAAAAACAAGGCTTTTTATTACTAAAATATCACCTCAGATTTCCAAAAACTAGAAACCCTAGAAACGATAAATTCCCTTCAAGTAATAGTAACCCCCATTAAAGCCATAAGGCGAGGTTTCATAATATACGCCGCCCCATGCATTAGAGGCTCCGTCATAATCAATCAACTCAGCTTTTTTATCGAAAATATTTTGCGCCCCCACGGCCACAGTGAAGGCCTCATTAATGTAATAACTCAGCTCCATATCCACAGTGACTGCATCTGATGCGGTTTTTGCCGTGGCATCATAATCCACATGTACACCTTGATATTCACCATAATAATTCACTCGCGTAAATAAGCCTAAATCCTGCCAAGCTTGGTTCCAAGTGAAAGTGGCTCTGTGATTGGGCAAATCATTTTCAAGCCGTGAAACCTTAAAGTCTCCCGTGACATCAGTATAACTGTCCACCGTCGTTTCATTCCAGTTATACACTAAAGCAAAACTGGCATCTCCCCAAAGCAAATCGCTACTGTAGTTAGCAACAAAATCCACACCTTGCGTTGTTGTATCAAAGTCATTGGTGAAATAACTGACCTGAGATAAGCCTTCAACATTGGGCACGCCATCGGCGATTAATACTGCTTTGTCTGCATCGGTTAAATCAATTTTCGCTGACTGGCTGATCCTATCATCCACTTTAATGTTGTAATAATCCAGCGTCATATAAACTTCCCCTAAAGTGTACACCACACCTAGAGTATAACTGCTCGATTTCTCAGGACTTAACGCTTCACTTCCCAATTGTTGTGCAATAGGATTCGTCGGCGGTAATAACGCCGAATCAACTAATATGCCGGATTCAAAACTGGTTTGCACTGTACTGACATTCGCCTGCCCCACAGTCGGTGCTCTAAAGCCTGTGTTATAGGATGCACGCAACGCAATATCATCGGTCACCTGTAGGTTAGTGGCGATCTTATAATTGGTGGTTGAGCCAAATGTATCATAATCCTCAAAGCGCACCGCTGCTTCTAACAACCAGTTATCGGTAAAGGGCATTCCCACATCAATATAACCGGCGTAATTTGTGCGGGTATATTCTCCTGCTTGAGCTGGTGTAAACCCAGGAAAACCATTGGAACCCACACTGAAACCTTGCGTACTCAATGGCCCCGCTTCATATGACGCTACATCCCCTGCTAATATTTCAAAGGTTTCATCATGCCACTCGGCACCAAAGGCAAAATTAAAATCATCCGCCATGCCAAAATCGATATATTTAACTAAATCGGCATTAAAGTTCCACTCAGATTGAATGTATTTTCCTGGACTAAAATCTCTTGGTGTATCAGGTCCTAGCGAGGCATTGACTGTATTATAGATCTCATATCGAGACTCATTACTGCCATAACTGCCACTAAAATCATAATCAATGCCTTGCAACCAAGGAATTTGAAACTCCCCTCGCGTACCAGCCACAATCGATGTGTCTTCAATATGCCCACCAAAATTCGGTGTAAATCCACCCGGTAGTAGTTCAGTAAAGGCGAAACAATTAGGATCATTGGCCACACCATCAATATAATTTTGCTGAGTGGCAATATTGTTCGAGGTTATTGCAATACTTGGACAACTTATTCCATCACCATCCGCTAACCCATCATTGACTTGCCCGGCATCACCGGGCGTTAAATCCCCCACCAACAAGGTTGCACCATCATCATTAGAATACACGCCTCCTCGCGTATTAGGGTTA
The DNA here is from genome assembly GCF_947495455.1 of uncultured Shewanella sp. Lineage (GTDB taxonomy): Bacteria > Pseudomonadota > Gammaproteobacteria > Enterobacterales > Shewanellaceae > Shewanella. The sequence goes on from NZ_CANLZC010000024.1 coordinate 2,346, forward strand.
CGATAATAAAACCCCCCTTTCACGTCGCGTTGGGAGTAATTACCAAATAAATACGCTTGCGAAAATGCATCTAACTCTAAGCCTAAATTAGCAAAAAGACTGATGTCATCACTGATTTCAGGTGAGCCCCATATTTGAGCCGGGTTATCTACGTCGACTCCCGCTGCAGCAAATGCTGCAGCATCCGGCCTTTGAACACTGCGACTCGTAGGATCAATATCCTTATAAGAAAAACTTAAATTCACAAACCCATCTTGTGTTAACGGCATGCCAATATTACCGAGGAACTGCGCCGTGGTACCATCACCCTCATAATATTCTCCCACTTTAGCCTCTAATGATCCCCCTTCTGCGTCATCCCTTAACACAAAGTTAATCACTCCAGCGATAGCATCCGAGCCATATTGCGCCGCTGCGCCATCACGCAACACTTCTACCTGCTTAAGCGCAATACTGGGAAAAACAGAAATATCAGGGCCATGAGCGCCATCATTAATTCCCCCGCCTTGAAAAGTGATCACAGACGATCTATGTCTGCGCTTACCATTAACTAAAATCAGTGTACTGTCCGCAGACAATCCCCTTAAATTAGCGGGGCGAACTAAACTTGCTGTATCACTGATGGGATTGGCATGTACATTTAACGAAGGGACTGAGCCTTTTAAAATTTCCAACATATCAGTACTGGCAGAACGATTTATTTCATCGCTGCCGATAATATCGATAGGCACCGGAGAATCGGCTATCGATCGTGGTGCCGCTCTTGATCCCACCACGGCGATACGCTCCACTTTTTCGTCGACGGCAACTGGCACATCTTCTGCAAACACATTGTGAGTCACTAAACTACTTGAAATGGCGATTGATATGGCAATACTGAGAGTATTTTGCTTGAACTTATTCATTATATGCATTTCATCAAATTCTCATTTTTTATTGTTATGGTCCTGCCGCGGCACTTCAGTGAAGCGAGCAGTGAACTGAACCCAAATGAGCTAAGAATGTAAAGGAACACTCAACAGCAAGCACATAAGCGAAACATTAATCTAACAAAAAACAATAACAATGCACAAGAGATGCCTAAATACTCTAAAAATCACGGTATTTAAGATAAAGCATTCATATTAATAAACAATGTTAAAGATAAACCTAAATCCACGATATTTCGTGTTTTTGACAATTCGATTTATAATCAAGCATTACACTGATATGACAAGTAGGCTTTATGACTTCTTCCACGTCAAAAAATGTTGCTAACACTGAATTCTTGCCAGAAAATCAATTGATTTTAAATGCTGTGAGTGAAGGGATCTATGGCTTCGATCTCAATGGAAATGCCGTCTTTATCAATCCTGCAGCAGAAAAGATGACAGGTTGGAAAGCCGAAGAATTACTAGGGAAAAACATTCACGATAGCCATCATCATAGCCACAGTGATGGACGTCATTACCCTCAAGAAGAATGCCCAATTTATAATACCTTGCAAGATGGCCTACCGAGAGAAATCAGCCACGAAGTCTTTTGGCGCAAAGATGGCACTTGTTTTCCGGTATTGTATAATTCAACCCCCGTTTATAAAGACAAGCAACTTATCGGTGTTGTCGCGATATTTCGTGATATTAGCATACAGAAACAAACAGAGCAGTCTTTAAGGCAAGCCTTGAAACAAGTTCAGGCATTGTCTGAAAAATTGTCATCTGAAAACCAATACTTACAACTGGAATTAGCCAATAAGACTGGCGATGTGGGTATTTCCGGGCATAGTGAGAAAATACAAGAATTAATACAGCAAGTTGCATTGGTTGCCAATACAGATAGTACTGTGCTGATCAGTGGCGAAAATGGCACAGGCAAAGAATTAGTCGCTCGTAACCTCCACCAGCTTAGCCATAGAGCAGATAAACCACTCATCAGCGTTAATTGCGCTGCCTTTTCAGCGACCTTACTGGAAAGTGAGCTATTTGGTCATGAAAAAGGTGCCTTTACAGGCGCCACTAACCGCAGAAAAGGTCGCTTTGAACTGGCCAATCACGGCACACTTTTTCTAGATGAAGTAGCAGAACTGTCCCTTGAAGCTCAATCTAAATTGTTACGTGTCATACAAGAACGAGAATTTGAACGGGTTGGCAGCAGCGAAACCATCCAAGTCGATATTCGCCTTATTACCGCCAGCCATCATGACTTGCTTAAGAGAGTCCAACAAGGTTTATTTAGAATGGATCTTTACTATAGGCTCAATGTTTTTCCTATTCAAGTTCCCCCTTTAAGAGACAGATTAGAAGATATTCCAGAACTTGTTAATCACCTCATTCATGATTTAAATAGAAAATTAGGTAAAAAAATAAAAGGGGTAAGTCAAAAAGGTCTGCAGCAACTGATGTCACATCGCTGGCCAGGTAATGTACGCGAATTACAAAATGTACTCGAAAGGGAGATAATACTATCTCAAAGTGATGTATTACATATTGCGCCAATCACAAACAATAACAATACACCACAAACAAAACTACTGACTTTCGCACAAATGGAAAAACAATACCTCACTCAAGTATTACGGCAAGTCAGTTGGCGGATCTCAGGTCCCGCTGGCGCGGCACAATTGCTGGATCTTGCCCCAAGTACACTCAGATCCCGTATGAAGAAATTGGGAATAAACAGGCCAAATTAGTTTTTGTGATCGCGATCTCACTGTATTTATGTGATCACGCGCAGCATTAACGCTCAATATCACGATATATCACACAGTAGCGATATATCGTGACTCAAAAACAAAATAAACAGCAACTTACCTATTAATAACAACAACTTAAATAACATAGCCTTTTTGGCCTAATGCTTGCTATTAACTCGTAAAAAAGTGTGCAGTGTCAACGCCAAAGAGAAGTAACATGTCAAATAATAATATTGTCAACACCCATCCCGCTATGGGGGATCGCATTCCCATTAAGCAAATTTCAACACCAACAAACAAAATTCAAATACGTGAACAAAAAGGCTATTTCCAACGAATAAGAACGGGAATGAATAGCCTCTTAGTACTATTATTTCTGCTCACCCCTTTTATCAATTATCAGGGACGACAAGCCATTTTATTTAACATTAGTGAGCAACAATTTATTTTTTTTGGCACCACATTATGGCCGCAAGATTTCACTGTTTTAGCGTGGATTTTTATTGCTGCTGCTTTCATGTTATTTTTTGTCACCGTATTTTGGGGAAGAATATGGTGTGGCTTTCTTTGCCCACAAACTGCTTGGACATTTATGTTTGTTTGGGTCGAAACCCGTTTAGAAGGTAGCCGTAATCAAAGAATTACATTAGATAAAGCCCCTTGGTCTTTGACAAAAATCTATAAACGAGTAGGAAAACACTTTATATGGGGTATGATAGCCTTACTAACAGGGTGTAGTTTTATCGCCTATTTTATTCCTGCACGTACACTCTATCCTGAAATATTGACCTTTAGTGGCAGTTTTTGGGCGACCACTTGGGTATGGTTTTTTGCACTTTGTACTTATCTCAATGCCGGCTGGATGAGAGAGCAGATGTGCCTACATTGCTGCCCATATTCTCGCTTTCAATCCGTGATGTTTGATGCTAATACCCAAACCGTCACTTACAATACTAAGCGAGGCGAATCACGGGGTCCGAGAAAGCGCAAACAAGAGACGGCATTAGGCGATTGTGTCGACTGTCATTTGTGTGTTGATGTATGCCCAACGGGTATCGACATCAGAAATGGACTCCAATATGAATGCATTAATTGCGGCGCCTGTGTTGATGCTTGTAACCAAACCATGAAAAAATTTGGTTATGCCCCCAATTTAATTAGTTATATTAGCGAAAATAGCCTCAAAAATACCCCTAAACCTATTTTTACTTCATTTAAATTTATTGGTTATGGTATTGCCACTTTAATCATGCTCAGTGTTATTGGCTTAGATATCGCTAATCGAGATAATATTCAGCTGAACGTGATTCGAGACAGACAGAACCTATATCGTGAAACCTTGGACAGTAAAATAGAAAACAGTTATACGCTTAAGATCAGAAATAAAACCCAAGAGCGCCGTCAATACCAGATCAACATAGATAATGAGCATATCTATCAATTGGTTGGTAATACACAAGTGACCATTCTTCCGGGAGAACAACTGGACTATCCTGTTACCGTACTGGCCAAACAAGATAGATTAAATTCAAGTCGCAGCCCCATTAATTTCACTATTAAAGAGATAGATAATGGTGACAGTAAAAACAATTGGGTTTCTCAATCTTCCAATTTCTTTAGCCCCTTGTAATATAATCAATACGCAGGTGAGCCTTGGCGTTAATCTGCGTATTCATACAAAGCTGATTTTAATCATTTTCGTTTTATGGATGCGCTTAAGGCTGGGGAAAACATTGATTACAACCCGTACCAAGCTCGCTAGAGCAATTAGCCTGTTACAATAGCTTATATTGAATGATGCCGAACAAGAAGTGAGTCTTGGCCAATCAGGGTAGCTGGCTGTCTCTGATCCACAAGTGATGTCTAGTTATTGGCAACAAGCACATGAAACTGACAGGATAATGACACAAAATTATTTCTTTAATCTGAGATGAAGCCATGTTCAAACTGCAAGATCTCAAAAGCTAGCCTACACTTTATGCGTATCAATTAAGGGAGAATAGCTTATGCCTTGCTCAAACAGTCATACTCATCCAGATCATATTCATGGCCCTCATTGCGGTCATACCGCCATTCATCATGAAGATCATATTTGTTATGTTCACGATGGGCATTTACATCAACCCCATGAAGATCATTACCATGATCATGTTATTGAAGTGACTAAAGTCAACCCTGATCTATGTATACCCACTCATGACTGTGGCAAGCATGTTCACGGCCCCAATTGTGGACATGAAGCCATTCCCCATGGCGACCATATTGACTATTTAGTCAATGGTCGTTTACACCATGTCCATAATGGCCATTGCGATGATCATGGCCCTATTGAGCTCATAAAAGAGTAACAATGAGATCATTCCATTGAATACAAAAATACACTAGTCGAAGAAATGAGTGACTCGAACACTTCATAAAGCATTCGAGTCACAGCTATTAAACTTGAATGGCAACAAAGACTATAGGTTAAATTTCTCAATAACTTGTTCTATCAGGTATTATTGTTGTATTTTAGTCATAATCCAGCTTTCTAGTTAAATATCAAGCCACTCTATATGACATCTTCTGTATCTAATGAAACAAAAAACCAAGCGCTCAAAGTAGCCAAAGCCACGCAAAAACCAGGACAAACAAAAGAGCAGACAAAACTCATTGCACAAGGCATTGAAAAAGGGATCAGTGAATATAAAAAACAACAAAAAGCCAAGGCACGGGAGCGTGACAAACAGCGTAAGCAATCTTTGAAAAAACCGGCAATGGACAAAATACCGAACAACAATGAGCCAACACCTAGTCAATCATTTGTTTATTTACCTTGGCTATTATTGGCATTGAGTTGGCTCGCGTTTTTACTCTATCTCTTTTTTTATGATAAATAATGCAAAGAATGACTTATTTTCACCTGCTCACTGACATTATCACTATTGACCAGTGAGCTTCTCCATAATGACAACTATTTTTTCGTCGCATCTTTTACCACCAAAACGGGACATTTGGCTTTATGCACTAATTCTTCAGCCAAGTTTGCATGTAAAAAATGCAAGGTTCCTGCACTGTGGTGACTTGCAAGCACTATCATTCCTACATCATGCTCCGTAGCTTCTTCTAATATTTGTGGTGCGATTCCACCACTTCTTATTACCGTTTTAAGGGATAATCCCGCTTCTAATTTATTTTCTATATTGGCTAACAAGGCTTGCATTTTCTCTAATGAATACGCTTCTAAATGATGCTCTAACTCTTCAGGTGTTTCAACAATAATACCATAGTTATGTTTACCATACGGGCTACTCATGACATGTAACAAACGAATATCCACTTGATAAAGATTAGCGAGTTCTATTGCATATTCTAGTGCATTTTCAGCTGTTTTTGAAAAGTCTGTTGGGCATAGTATTTCACGAGTACGCATTATTTCTTCTCCTATTCTGGACCCCAAAAAGCCTAACCTTTATTTACCACTCATTTGATATTAGCCATAAAGTATAATTAATTCATCCCTAATTGACGTTCCCATTTCAAATTGACATTAACAAAATAAAATCATCCTAATCATACTTTTCAATACGTGAAAGGATCCGCTTAATAATAGATAGATAAAAACCGTTAACTCACATAATATAAACTGACTAACCAGTTAGCCAGCTTCAATAACACCTTTGAATAATAACAACTTGTTAGTCAAACAAGCTTAAAAAGGAGTATAAAAATGAATATGGTAATCAATAAAGAAGCTATGACACTCAAACAAATATTGGATACTCAACGCCGTGATTTCAGCGCAAACCCAATGCCATCATTAACCATTCGAATCGCTCAACTCAAAAAACTTAAAACAGCATTACTGGATAATAAAACAGCCTTACAAAATGCTTTATGCGCCGACTTTGGTCAGCGCTCACTCGATGATACTTTAATAGCAGATATTCTTCCTTGTATTAATAACATCAATTACACTATTAAGCATCTAAAAAAATGGATGCGGCCGAGTCGCCGTCATACAGGCTTGTTATTTATGCCTGCTAAGCTTGCTGTTCATTATCAACCATTAGGGGTCATAGGGATCATTTCTCCTTGGAATTTTCCTGTCATGCTCTCTATTGGTCCATTGATCACAGCCATTGCCGCAGGCAACCGCGTCATGCTTAAATTCTCAGAATTCACTCCTGCAACCAATGCACAATTAACAAAAATATTAAACAGTGTATTTGACAGTCAATATGTGGCTTGTATACAAGGGGAAGCGGATATCGCAGCCGAATTTTCAACACTACCTTTTGATCATCTCCTTTACACAGGCTCTGGCACTGTCGGGCAAAAAGTCATGGAAGCCGCCGCCAAAAACCTCACTCCAGTCACTTTAGAACTCGGTGGAAAGTCTCCCGTCATCATTGCTGAAGATATGCCAATAGACATGGCTGTTGAGCGACTCATATATGGTAAATGTCTCAATGCGGGTCAAATTTGTGTCGCTCCTGACTACGTATTAGTGCCCAAACATAAACAACAAGCCTTTATTGATGCCTATAAACATCAATTTAAAAAAATGTATGGTAAGGTTAAACATAACAAAGATTACACCAGTATTGTTAATACTCGCCACTTTGAACGCCTTCAAGCATTACTCATCGACGCTCAAGCAAAAGGTGCGCATGTAGAAAGCGCCAATGACGAAGAAATCGATTCTGATAGCAGAAAAATTCCCACACAACTCATCACTCAAGTCTCCAATGAGATGGACATTAGTCAAGACGAAATCTTTGGCCCCTTGTTGCCCATTATGACTTATGAAAGCCTTAACGAAGCCATTCAATATGTAAATGATCATCCTCGGCCTTTAGCTTTATATTTAATGAGCTTAAAGAAGAGCATTCAACAAGAGGTATTAACGAAAACTCACTCTGGTGGTGTTTGTATTAATGAAACTGTCTTCCATGTCGCCGTTGATGACGCACCATTTGGAGGAATAGGTCCCTCAGGTATGGGGCATTATCATGGCAAAGAAGGTTTTCTAACTTTCAGTCATGCAAAAACCGTATTGAGCCGCGGTAAAATAAACACGGGAAAATTCGTTCATCCACCTTATGGTGGTAAAATGGGTGCCTTAATACTCAAAATATTTTTACGTTAAACATCCATATACCCACAGCATGAAAAAAACCATCCATACCGGATCCCGCACTTGCCTTGTTTGTAAAACAAGGCTTTTATACCAATTCCATTATATAAGTGATCTTTCAGCGGGAGTTCAACATGCTGTAGGCAAGGTCGTTAATTGCTCCTGCATTAACAGACAGTCCCACCATCCATGGTGGTCGCAGATGATTGAAGCTAATAGTGATTCTCGGCTTGGGTTCAAACGTCGCCCTACCTCCTTCATCCATGAAGTCGTATATCGAAAGCAGCTAAGTCACATAAAGTATGTTGAAACCCGCACAAAGTGAGCTGCTCAGGCATTCCACTTCAGCGTTGCATTCATTTGAAAGGGATCACCATTACAGCATAAATGCGCCTTGAATTGAAAAGCCTGAGAAGCTCTGAATTGATCATCTATATAATAGAATTGGTATTATGCCACATCAACAGCACAGATCGCTTAAGCGTTTTTCAATTGACTGAGAGAAATCACTGGGACGCCCTCTATGCTTCACCACTGCCAAACGGCCCCCTTCAAAAAAGCGTATCCTCAGTTCTATCATCATAGTACTCTTAACGGTTACCCTATAGACTTCCAGAATAGCTATTTTAACGCTTTTCTATACTGGATTGATATATTTGGTCATAAACTTGTTTAAAAGCCCTAGAAAAGGCTTAGTGGGACTCAGAGCTCATAATTCTGGTTATAACGCGAATACAATACCTAAAATAGCTTTAATCTCGACTAAGCAATAATTGATCTGCAGCTCTTTTTAATTTCAGCCAACAAACATTCTGATGTAAAGGTAAACCATTCCCGCTCTCTTTGAAGTTATAATACCAATTCCATTATATAAGTGATCTTTCAGCGGGAATTCAACATGCTGTAGGCCAGGTCGTTAATTGCTCCTGCATTAACAGACAGTCCCACCATCCATGGTGGTCGCAGATGATTGAAGCTAATAGTGATTCTCGGCTTGGGTTCAAACGTCGCTCTACCTCCCTCATCCATGAGGTCGTATATCGAAAGCAGCTAAGTCACATAAAGTATGTTGAAACCCGCACAAAGTGAGCTTCTCAGACATTCCACTTCTGCGTTGCATTCATTTGAAAGGGAATCACCATTACAGCATAAATGCGCCTTGAATTGAAAAGCCTGAGAGGCTCTGAATTGATCATCTATATAATGGAATTGGTATAACAGCACACCTAAAACAAATGACCCAAAACAAAAAACCACTGAAAAATATCAGTGGTTTCTTATGTTCATCGCAGGGATAAAGCTTGAAAGATTACATCATCGCTGATAAATCACTTCAACATCATAATCGTCATCGTCATCGTCAAAGTCATCATCATCGAGATCATCGAAATCCGAATGCTCAACATTTTGACTGTCTTGATGATAATTATCCCACTTAAATTCAACTTCGGCTTCAACATCCACAACTGCTTCAGCAGGTAGTGCATCAATAAAGTCTACCAGCTTAAGAGCCAGCTCTTCTGTTCCTTCACGGTTATAGGCTGAAATGGTAAACACTTCACCTTGCCAATCAAGTTCAGAAACAATGTGATCAACACGCTCTTGCAGTTCCTCTTCAAGCATTAAATCCGCTTTATTAATGATCAACCAGCGCGGTTTACTCGCAAGCTTTGGAGAGTGCTTCTCAAGCTCTTTGACAATCGCACGAGCTGACTCAATCGGACAGCTTTCATCAATTGGCTCGACATCAATAATATGGAGCAATACTCGGCAACGCTCTAAATGTTTCAAAAAGCGTATACCTAATCCAGCGCCTTCAGCAGCGCCTTCAATGAGACCTGGAATATCGGCAACCACAAAGCTTTGTCCATGCCGTGGATTAACCACACCTAAATTAGGCACTAATGTCGTAAACGGATAATCCGCCACTTTGGGCTTAGCTTTAGAAACCGAACGGATAAAGGTCGACTTACCCGCATTCGGCATACCTAATAAGCCAACATCAGCCAACAACATCAGCTCTAACCGTAAACTGCGTACTTCACCTGGCGTTCCTAAGGTTTTTTGTCTAGGAGCACGATTGGTACTGCTTTTAAAACGGGTATTACCTAAGCCATGGAAACCGCCTTTTGCCACCAACATTTTTTGATTATGCTGAGTCAAATCACCTAGTGATTCTTCTGTTTCTTCGTCGATCGCTCGAGTTCCAACAGGAACTTTTAAGATAAGATCACTGCCGCCATGACCTGTACAATCACGACCTCGACCATTTTGACCGCGCTCCGCTCGGTGAAAACGTTCAAAACGGTAATCTATAAGGGTATTTAAGTTTTCATCAGCCTGAAGGTAAACACTACCACCATCACCACCGTCACCACCATCAGGTCCACCATCAGGCACATATTTTTCGCGCCTAAAACTCACACAACCACTACCACCGTCGCCTGCTTCAACTCGGATCACGGCTTCATCGACAAACTTCATATCCACTCCTAGCACAACAGAATATAAACATTATACTGTGTTACTCACTCTGTGACCAAATAACAGTTTTATTGTTATACAAAAACAAAAGCCCCACCAATGGCGGGGCTCTTTCAGTCATTTGCGCTTAGCGCTACAAATTAACCTTCGATGCTAATGAACTTGCGGTTCTTAGGACCTTTAACTTCGAATTTCACTTTACCATCAGTTAAAGCGAATAAAGTGTGGTCACGACCGATACCAACATTATTACCAGCATGGAACTTAGTACCACGTTGACGAACGATGATGTTACCAGCAAGAACAGATTCACCACCAAAACGTTTTACACCAAGACGTTTACTTTCTGAATCGCGGCCGTTACGAGTAGAACCGCCAGCTTTTTTATGTGCCATGAGCTAGACTCCTAATTAAGCGTTGATAGCTGTAATTTTAACTTCGGTGAACCATTGACGATGGCCCATTTTTTTATCGTGGTGCTTACGACGACGGAACTTAACGATTGTTACTTTCTCATCACGGCCGTGGCTAACAACTTCAGCAACAACCTTACCACCTTCAACTAAAGGTGCACCTACATGTACTGTTTCACCATCAGCAACCAAAAGAACTTGATCGAATTCGATAGTTTCACCAGTAGCAACTTCTAATTTTTCCAAACGAACTGTATGGCCTTCAGCAACACGATGCTGCTTACCACCACTTTGAAAAACAGCGTACATAGCTATTTTACTCCAAAATTTCTAGCACGCCGCTCAATAATGTTGAGATCGGGGTGCCACAAAAGCTTTAATGACAATGGTCGCGGAGTTTACGCTAAGAAGACTTCACTGACAAGTCTTAATTCCGAAAGAATAAAAAAAGAACATTATTCGGTATTCTTTCTCATTCTCATGCTGTCTTGTACGTTAAATTTAGGTAGAATCCCAATATCTATTTTATTTGAATCTAGCATTGCGTTGCTTCCATAGTATTTGCAGCCAATCGAACCCGAGTCTATTTATGGATTTAAACGCCATTCGACATCTTGCAGACAATGATATGCAAGATGTTAATAAATTGATTTACAAACAGTTAGAATCTGATGTAGCCCTAATCAATCAACTAGGTGTCTATATTATTAATGGCGGTGGAAAGCGTATGCGTCCACTGCTTTGCATCCTCGCATCTCGCGCTATGGGATACCAAGGTGAAGATCATTTAAAACTTGCCGCCATCATAGAATTCATCCATACCGCCTCTTTACTCCATGATGACGTGGTTGATGAATCATTACTCAGACGCGGGCGAGAAACCGCAAACGCTTTATTTGGCAATAGTGCCAGCGTGCTTGTCGGCGATTTTCTTTATACCCGTTCATTTCAAATGATGACGGAATTGAAAAGCCTAAAAGTACTTGAAATTCTTGCTGATACAACCAATATCTTAGCCGAAGGCGAAGTGTTACAATTAATGAATTGCAATGATCCCAATACCAGCGAAGCGGATTATATGCGGGTCATTTACTGTAAAACCGCAAAATTATTTGAAGCCGCCACCCAACTGGCTGGTGTTATTGCAGCAAGCTCTAGCGATGCCCAGAAGGCACTTGCTGAATACGGTAAATATTTAGGAACCGCTTTTCAACTCACTGATGATTTGCTGGATTACACCGCAAATACTGAAGAATTAGGTAAAAATATTGGTGATGATCTTGCTGAAGGTAAACCAACATTACCCTTAATCCATGCCATCACACATGGTAGCGAGCAAGAAGTTGCCTTAATCAAAGAAGCCATTAAAAAAGGCGATGGTACCGAGCATATCGATACTATTTTAGCGACATTAAACCGCTGTGGCGCATTAGAATATACAGAAAAAAGAGCGCAAGAAGAGTCTAATAAAGCCATTCAAGCCTTAAGGAATATTCCTGAGTCAGATTATAAAACAGCGCTGATTTCACTCGCTAAAATAGCCGTCTCCCGTAAATACTAACGCAATTTATTATGACGTTTTCACCCGTTACGAGTATAAAAATGGCGCTATCAAGCGCCATTTTTATAGTTATACCCGTGATACTCAATTGGAAACTTATTTTACAAAGTCAATGCCCAATTCAATATCACCTTTTAAGGTCTCTAACATGCTATCACGAGCGTTCGCTTCAAAGGCACTGATCTCGCCATAAGCCAATACTTTTTCCACACCTTGCTTACCAAGCAAGACAGGTTGAGCAAAGAACTGCGCATGCTCACTACCGCCATCAACATAAGCACATTCAACGACGTTTGCTTCCCCCTGTAAACCACGTACTAAGGATAAACCAAAACGACATGCTGCTTGGCCCATAGATAAGGTCGCACTTCCGCCACCCGCTTTGGCTTCAACCACTTCTGTTCCTGCATTTTGAATACGCGTCGTCAATGCAGCCACTTCTTCATCTGTAAAACTCACTCCTTCTACTTGTGAAAGTAAAGGTAGAATGGTCACTCCACTATGTCCGCCAATAACATTGACATTCACATCATCAACATTTAGGCCTTTCGCTTCAGCAATAAAGGTTTCAGAGCGGATCACATCCAATGTTGTGACACCAAATAAGCGGCTCTTATCATACACGCCCGCCTTTTTTAAGACTTCAGCCGCAATGGCTACAGTTGTATTAACGGGGTTAGTGATAATACCGATAAGTGCTTTAGGGCAGTTATCTGCACATTTCTGAACAAGGTTTTTGACAATACCTGCGTTAATATTGAACAAGTCTGAACGATCCATACCTGGCTTACGAGCAACGCCAGCAGAAATAAGAACAACATCGGCATCAACAAGGGCCGCTGAAGGATCTTCTCCAGCAAAACCTTTCACATCAACATCTGTTGGAATATGACTCAAGTCAACGGCAACACCTGGCGTTACAGGGGCGATGTCATACAGCGATAATGCAGACCCAGCTGGTAATTGTGTCTTCAGCAATAAGGCTAATGCTTGTCCAATACCACCTGCGGCACCAAGAACGGCAACTTTCATAGTTTTCTCCATTAATTCTCTGATAGTGTGTAAACTAGAACAATTTTAATGCCGTCACCCTACTGGATTAACGACAAAAGTTCAATTACTCTAACGTTATGTTTATTTTAACTGGGGGTTACTAAAGTAAAACAACTGAGTTACAATAAACACAAAAAAACCACCTAAGAAACATCAAGTGTATTACTCTTCATTCACTCCCCTCACGCTTTTTCCGCTATCAACATTACCCAATTGAATTCTTATTCACTAAAAACGAATAATTGTTGACAAATAGTGCCGTAATACTCAGAATAAGGCGTATTTTTGAATAAAGAATAATAATATGATGCCAGTAATTAGAAATCAGGATGATCTTGTTAAAACTTTTAAAGCCATTTTAAAAGAAGAGCGTTTTGGCTCCCAAAGTGAAATTGTGAATGCATTGCAAGCCGAGGGCTTTAGCAATATCAACCAATCCAAAGTCTCACGCATGCTCAGTAAATTCGGTGCCGTGAGAACCCGTAATGCCAAGCAACAAATGGTTTATTGTTTACCAGCAGAATTAGGCGTCCCCACCGCGACCAGTCCATTAAAAAATTTAGTACTGGATGTTGATCATAACCAAGCCATGATAGTGGTAAGAACAAGCCCAGGGGCGGCACAATTGATTGCCCGTTTATTAGATTCTATCGGTAAGCCTGAAGGTATTTTAGGTACAATTGCCGGTGATGATACCATTTTTATCACTCCGTCAAATATCCAAGATATTGAAGATACACTACAAACAGTTAAGTCATTATTTAACTATAATGATTAAATATTAAGCTGTTATATAAAGGTATTATTGGAATGCTCACTAAAACTGGGGATTTCAATCAATACCATCTTAGAAAATAATACATAAAAACATAAAATTGACAAATGTATCCCACATATTTACTATCCGTTTTTTTCAGTAATTAACAAAGTCAATTAACGTATGTTTAAATATTTTTTTATCATTTTATCTTTAGTGTTTCTTTCTGGCTGTACAAAAACTATCGATGCAAACTATCAATCAGGCATCAACATTAGTAATAATGTACTAGAAAATAAGAAAATAGCTGTGCATGAATTTGAAGACCTACGAGCTTGGATCGACACATCAGACAAAAAATCTCCCTCATTTATTGCTCAACAAGGCGTATGGCGATTCGGTTTAAGTTACCAAGGTACTGATTATCAAAAAATATCCTATATTTTGCAGGATATTTTCATTAATGAACTTCAATCTGTCTCTGCAGATGCATTTAGTTTTGATAAAAACTTACCATTTGATTATGAATTGAAAGGAAAAATTATTAATTTTGAATTTGAAAATGAAACAGGTTTTGTGACGGTCACAAGCAAAAGACACGTTTCACTACAATTAACCTTAAATGATAACCTTGGCCAGCCTGTTGTTTATAATGAAATTTTCAACGAAGTCGATCGTGAAAATGAGGGAATGGGCATACTACATAGTACCAATGTCAAAAAATTGCTCCAGAATCAATTAAAGAAAACGATAACTCATGCAATTGAAAAATTTAATATTGAAGTGGCAAAACAGGGTGTCAGCCAAGTCATTGTGAGTTTAAATGGCAAAACAATTAACACCATCAATAATGGTTTCATTTATGAAAGCTATGCAATGACAATGAAATAAGAATGGCAAAATTCACAAGCAGTGCTAATAAAAGTTCTGCTTGTGCATTTCACTTACCTTAAGTATTTGCAATCATAAAATCTAATGATGGTGCGAAAAATGATGAACCTGTTATGGCTTGAGTAAAGTGCATCAAATGATCGTGATGACCCTCTTTATCGCCTAGCATCATACTTTCCAGCATTTTTTCAAAATTAATAGCATTTTCGCACAGTGAGATAAACATCAAACCTTGTTCTTTGACGGAGCCAAATGGCATACTTTGACGTAGAATTTCTCTTGAATTACCTTGCTCATCTTTTAAACTAACACGCTTGATATGGCTAAAGAGCGGCTTATCTTCAGAAGCATATTCAATATTATCCTGCTTAGTTCTACCGATAATATCTTCTTGCTTTTTCTGAGGAAGCTTATTCCACTTGCTTAAATTATGCACAAACTTTTGAACATGTACATAACTGCCACCACTAAAATTCGGCTCTCTTTCCCCCACTAAAGCCACTGCTTGCCGCTGCCTGCCTTGAGGGTTTTCAGTCCCATCCACAAAACCAGTAAGATCTCGGCTATCCATGAAACGAAAGCCCCTTTCTTCGTCGACAAGTTCAACTAAGCCATCAAACATCTGATCCACTTCGTTAGCAACGAGATGTAAAATATCAAATCTATCACTGCGAATATGAACAAATAAATCATATTCCAAAGCAGGCGCTTCTCTATTACCTTCTTGGATAGCAGGAAAAGGCTTCAACTGTTCTGGGCGAAGATCACCATAAAGGTTTTCCCAATAATTGGCGCCGATGGCAATAAAACCATTAAAGGCACTATCAGCATACTTATCAGCTAATTCATACAAATATTGAGCAACATTAGCAACACAAGGACGCAGCTGAGACTCAACATTTTCATTTGCATTTAGCATCAAATAAACACTATGCAAGTTTCCCTCAGCACAAATTCCTAACTGTTCACGAGGCATTGTCTGACTTTCCATCTCTCATCACCTTTATCACGAAACTTTCTCAACCTAATAATCCATCACTTATATAAAATGATGATTCAAAATTAATAAATTTGAATCATCATTCATTACCAATATTTCTCCATCGTTATCTGACCCGGTACACGACGTAAATTCTTCGTTAACCCTTTAGCTTTCAACACCTCAACGGATTCTGAGATCATACCAGGATTGCCACAAAGCATAACCTGGGAATGCTCAGGACTCAGTGTCGTCTCGGCCATTTTTTCTATGTCGCCAGACGCTAACGCAGCAGGAATACGTTCCATTAATGCGCCATTGACTGCTTCTCTAGTCACAGACAAGATTAACCTAAACTGATCGGCATATCTTGATGCTAATTCATGTAGTTTATCTAAATAAGCTAAATCTTTTTTTTCTCTAACACCATAAACTAAAATCACTTTTCTAAAGCGTTGCCAAGGCTCTTTCGTATCCATGATTGAAATAAAAGGCCCTACAGCCGTACCCGTCGCTAAGAACCATAAATCAGATGACACTTGCTGCTCTTTTGGCAATTCATCTAATGTCATAAAACCAGCTGCTGCCGTTGTCACCTCAATTTCATCGCCAGCCTCTAATAAATGTAGACGAGGCGATAATTGACCTCCCTCTACGGTAACAGCTAACACCTCAAGATACTGAGCATCGGGACCATTCACTAACGAATAGGCCCTAGCAACCCGCCTGTCATCAATCATTTGGCTTAGTTTGATAAATTGACCAGCAATAAAAGGAGAAAGATCTGACTTTATTTTTAAAGTAAACAACTTATCATTCCAATCAATGCGTTCAACAACTTGACCTGTAGTCCACATAATCACCTCATAGGATGAAAAAACAAGAATTATTAAATTAACACAAGCTTAGAAGAAAATGTAAACACACCGACTATGAAAAAATACCATTATCTTAATGAATACAACTTACCCAGAAAAGCTAAAATAACCACAACAAAAGGGATTAACAGTTCACAAGGTCAATAAAACCAAGTTAAACAGTAAATAAAACCATATGATGAATACTTTATATTTTATATGAAAAGTGCTTAAATAACATCATAAGGTGATTTTTTCGTTCAGTAGAAGAGCTGTGACATGAAGGATTCAAAGCAAAATAAACAAAGTATGTATTCCAATTGCAGGAGTTGTAACCGCATGGTCACCATCGAAGGTGAAGTAATATGTTACAAAAAAGGAAGCATTGTATCATTAACACAATCGCCTCCTTCTTCTCAAACGTATTTACTCTGCCATGATTGGAAATTAGGACGATTAACCTATTAATCACTGATCACAGTAGTAAAATCGGTCTTTGATACAGAAGACTCTTTAATTATTCCTTCCAAATTTTCAGTGACCGTGATCTTTGCGAGGCTCAACCCGCGGGTTGTTACTCTCATTCCAGCATTTAAATCAAAATAAACCCTAGCCAGTTCATCTTGCTCTAAACCACGTTTCTTGAGCGTTGCCATTATTGCTAACCAATCAGTATTTACTTTACTCGTTTGACCTTCAATGTTAACGCGTAGGGGAATATTCTTCATTAGTATTATCTCCTCTGGATGCTTTAGGTATAGCTTATAACTAATCTATATTAAATAACCCAGTGATATCTACCATTAATTGATATTTAACCTATTTACGTCATCAATAACACCAAGTTAAGCCGTGACTAAATTAGGATTTCCCTGTGAAGATAAACTCCCTTCTTTAATAATGCCATTTAATGACTCTGAAGGTACCCATCTGGCTAGCGTCAATCCACGTGTTGTCACCAGCATTCCAGCATTAACTTCACAATAGACAGATTCAAGCTCTAACTGAGATAAACCTCTTTTCTTAAGTGTCGCCATTATCGCTAACCAATCAGTATTAACTTTAGCACCCTGACCTTCAATGTTGACCTGTAAAGGGATATTTTTCATAAATCACCACCCAATTAGCAAAAATTATTAATAACACCGTATCTAAATTAATTCATATGCACACAATATGCACTCTTTTTTTGATTTTTTAGTTAAATAATTCGCATATTTACTCTAAAAACCTATAATTTCTCCCATTATTTTGCATAAAGCAAATAAAACAACTTACTTGTTTTATCATCATTTTTTCCAAAAAATGCTGTATCTTGATAGCCTGTTGTCATTCAACCCAATTGTTCCGATTTAAAAACAATAAAAATGAAACAAAAAAGGTTAGCCATATATGTAAAAAAAGATTTAACATTAAGTCGAATATTGTTAACCTTTGTAAAGGCTATAATCCATGGCTTTAAAGCTCAAAAATATCGACTATTCGTATTATTGAGTTAGTAAAAAAGTATTCTCACTCAGATTCAAGCAAGGGGCAACAATGTTGGATTCATCAAATATACAATACCCACCATTACCACTCATCCAAACTTGGATATGGATGATGACCCAATCGGGTAACCCTGAAATCCAAGAAAAAGGTCAAAATAACTTAATCGCGTCCTTTGGAAGCTTAGCAAAAGCCAATGACTATTTACTGAGCCAACGAGCCTAAAAGCGTCTCGATTAAAAATTAAAAATACAAAACCTTTATATGGAGGCATGATAACTGCCTCCATAAATTACCTTTTACTTTCTGCGCGCAATAATACTATCGTTTAGGATTTTCAATAATACTTCTGTATCATTCCAACCAATACAAGCATCCGTAATACTCTGCCCATAGCAAAGTGACTGACCCGAAACATGATCTTGGCGCCCTTCAACAAGATGACTTTCAACCATAACACCAAAAATGGCCTGTTCACCTTGTGAGATTTGAGATGCCACATTGTCGGCCACCAGCATTTGGCGTTGAAATTGTTTACTACTGTTTGCATGGCTAAAGTCAATCATAATATTTTGATCAAGACCTGCTTCACTCAACTGCTCACTGATTTTCGCAACGTGTTCTGCACTATAATTGGGCTCCTTTCCCCCCCGTAAAATAATGTGACAATCAGGATTACCTTTGGTTTCAACAATCGCTGAATGTCCATACTTAGTGACAGATAAAAAATGATGCGAGGCACTTGCCGCCCCAATAGCATCAATGGCAACCTTTATTGTACCGTCAGTACCATTCTTAAAGCCAACTGGGCTAGATAATCCAGAAGCCAACTCTCGATGCACTTGAGATTCTGTTGTACGCGCTCCAATCGCCCCCCAACACATTAAGTCTGCGACATATTGTGGTGTGATCATATCAAGAAACTCACCGGCAGTCGGCATTCCCATATCATTCAGATCTAACAGTAACTTGCGTGCAGTTCGTAATCCATCATTAAGCTTAAAACTATTATCCATGTAAGGATCATTGATTAACCCTTTCCACCCAACCGTTGTTCTTGGTTTTTCAAAATACACTCGCATAACGATTTCGAGTTGATCTTTGTATTTTTCACGCATTTTAACCAAGCGCTGACCATACTCAATGGCCGCTTCTGGATCATGAATAGAACAAGGACCAATAACCACCAATAAACGATCATCTTTTTTTGCTAAAAGATTATGAATATTCTCTCGAGCATTAAATACTGTCGCTGATGCGTTCTGTGTTGCCGGAAATCGTTCTAAAATAGCTATAGGAGGCAAGAGTTCTTTAATCTTATTAATACGAACATCATCATTTTGGTAATACATGGTCAGTCATTAGCTCCGCTTAACCTATTCATTAGGATCTCTTAATAATATAACGGGTATAAACTATCGAGTATCCTTTCACATTGCAACAAGGTTGATATCTTTTTAACTAAAATTAAAAAATACAAATAGTTAATACAAAAATCATTTGTAAAGATATTGTTTATTACAGACATTAAAAACACATAAATAACCAACAAAAAAACAATTAAAACATTAAGGAAACATTTAAAACATTAATAAGACAAACTAAGTATTACCAACACTTCATTCCACTCAAAAAATAACTAATTAATAGCATTAACACATAAAAATTATCAAATAGATTAAAATAATCACATTGAAAAAATCTTCATCTTCAAATCACTTGATGATAAAACCTAAAAAGTCACCGAATAACTTCTATACTTGATACATTCAAAATGTCATTCAACATGAACCATGCTATATGGATCAACTAAATATGTTAGATTACATCAAAAATCGACAAATATTTCGTTGGTATTTATTATTACTACCAACACTTTGGAGCATTTTATTTCTTGCCGATTATCTCTGGCGCATTAATCCTGAAAAAGGCTATCACTTTTCAATAACCCTCTGGGGATTACAAGCCTGCTTAATGCTATTAATGATGATAACCAGTGGATGCTTTTTTTATCAAATGCTCATTGAGCATAAAAAAGTGAATGCTGTACCTGACAAAACAAAAACCAAACATCTAGTGATCATTCCCTGTTTTAAAGAGCCTATTGAAGTCATCCAACAGTCTATCGAATCCATACTCAAACAAACAATCAATGCTCAAAACAACATTATCCTCATCATCAGCTTTGAAGCCAAAAGCCCCAACCTCAATGCCTCTAAACGCGCTTTGATGAATACTTACGAAAAGCAGTTCTATTTATTTAACGTTCTAGTTCACCCTATTGATATTAAAAATGAAATACCAGGAAAGTGCAGTAATGAACGTTTTGCGGTGAAGCAAGTTTTAACCATGATCCACCAGCTTCCCAATGAATTCAATCTTCGCAATATTCTTTTAACTGTGATGGACTCTGATACACTGCTACATCGTCGATATTTAGAATATATCGCCCAAGACTATGAAAAAAGCATAGGCAGTGATAGCGTTAATATCATATGGCAAGCAGCCTTATTCTATAATTGGAACCTTAATCAATCCCCTTTTTTCACAAGAATAACAGCACTTTTTAGAACAATTTGGATGATAGGCTTCAATATTCCTTTTCAAGTTCATTCGATGAGTGTTTACTCATCATCCTTAACGCTTTGTATTGATAATAATTTTTTTGATCCTACCTATCAGATGGAAGATATGCATTATTTTGTCTCTTCTATGAATACACGCAAAGGCAAAATAAAATTGCGCCCTGTATACTTGCCCGTTATTTGCGGGCCGACTTCAGGTGACAATTGGCAAGAAGAAATCAGCGAGTGGCACAGACAAACAAAAAGATGGAGCATTGGTGCATTTGAAGTATTTCATTACATTTGTATTAAAGCGTTTAATCTGGGGATCATAATGACAAGCCGCTTAACGATTACAATGACGTTACTCTACGGCCTTTTTCAAAGTATTATTTTCTTTGCGACATTAATTGCAGTCCCCATTTGGCATCATTATCAACTGACGAATGATGCAAAACTTTGGTATATTTTAGGCCTTATCCCTTGGCTGTTTATTATTTGGGTCTTTTGTATCGATGGCCTTTTCACCCATTTTTTCCATCTTAAAAATGAAAAAGTCAGTTTATTGCGCAACATCATTCATATCGCCTTAACTCCCATTGTTTTATTGTCTTATAATCTCGTCTCTTTTATCTCACTCCATCACTTAGCCATTAAGGGGAAATCTGTTTGCAGCCACGACCCATCAGAAAAATCACATCTCAATCGCCTCAAGAAATAACGCTTTATTTAGCTTTTACTTATCAAGGTTAAGTTAAAGTTAAAAAAAATAAAAAAATGACTAAACTCATTCACTTTATTGCCGATATAGCAATATATTCACGTGATTTTACACCAGTAAACACAACGATGGAGTCCCCTATGAAAATGAATGTCGCTACACGTGTAATAGGAGGGTTTAGTGTCGTCACTTTGTTATTGATTATATTAGGTGCAGCCGCTTTACTCACCAATAATAAACTTAAAACCAGTACCAGTGTGCTGCAAAATGTCAGTATTCCAGCCTTAAAATCAAGCCACACATTATCCAGCTCCCTCTTTCTTCAAGAAAAACAAAATATCACTGCTTTTTATAGCCAAGATACCAATGAGATAACGGCTTTTGCCGCTGAATCTGAACAATACGCTCAACAATTTACTCAAGAATTAAAAGCATTATCGAGTCAAATCAATAATGATACTAGCTTTGATAACATTTTGGCCAATTTGACAAGAAATTATCAAGCATTTCATGATAATAGTCAGCGCCTACTCACGACTCATAAAGCGACACTATTAACGAAAAAACATCTGTTCAAAAAAATGGATACCATTGAAAACACCGCAGATGACACCGCATCATATTTACTGGATTTAATTGATTTTGAAATCAGTGAAGATGAAGAAAAACAACAAATTGCTTCAATCGCAAGCAGTATCGATACTGGGTTCAGCGGTATTATCAGTACCAGTTATGACTTATTACAAGTCAAAGATCAAGCCAAGTTTGAGACCATTCAAAAAGAACTCACCTTCATCATTAGCGACACACAAAATAAACTTAATGACCTGTCACAAACCTGGGGCCACGTTATTGATGCCGATGTCATACATAAAATTAATGCTGAAGCTACCGCATTATTTTCTCTTATTGAAGGCGAAGATTCCATTTTAACGCTAAAAAAGCAATCAATTGAAAGTCAAAATTTGGCAGATAAATTATTTTTACAAATTGAGAAAGAATTTAGTAATACTGATGAGTCAATGCAGAAATTGACATACGCCATCGAATCTATGTCACAAAAGATCAGTCTTTCTGCCATCGACAATATCCATTCCGCCAGTATCAATACACTTATCTTAGGGATCGCCGCTATTATTGTGTCAATCCTCGTTAGCATAGCCGTCATTTGGCCATTAAAGCGTTCGTTGAACAGTGTTAACCAAGCTTTTAATATTCTTGCTTCTGGTGATTTAACCCATAAACTCAATGAAGAAGGCCATGATGAATTTGCAAGACTATCAAGAAATTGTAATCGCCTAATTGATAGCCTTCGTCAACTCATAGAAGGCATTTTACATCGCTCAGATCAACTTGCTGCGGCAGCTGAAGAAACTTCAGCCATCACAGTACAAACAACGACTGGGATCCAAGAACAAAAAAATCAAGTCGATCAAGTTGCTGCTGCAACCACTCAATTACACTCCAGCGCACAACAAGTCACCTTAAGTGCAAATGCTGCCCTCACAGAAATCAAAGCCGCAGATGATGAGAGCCAGCACATGAGACTGATTGCTAATGAAAATAAACAAACCATCTTGGCACTGGCTGAAGAAGTATCAAAAGCAGGTTCTGTGATCAATAAATTACATGCAGACAGTGCCTCCATAGGATCAATTTTAGATGTAATTAGAGGCATTGCCGAACAAACCAATTTACTCGCCCTGAACGCAGCAATTGAAGCTGCACGTGCAGGAGAACAAGGCAGAGGCTTTGCCGTTGTCGCAGACGAAGTCAGAAGCTTAGCCTCTCGCACGCAAGATTCAACTCGAGAAATACAGCAAATGATTGAAGTGCTTCAGCAAGGCGCAGAGCACGCCGTATCAGTAATGGAGTTGGGTAAAGAGCAAGCTAATTCATGTGTTGAAAAAACTGAGCAAGCGAATAATGCGTTAGAAAGCATTAGCCATGCCGTTCACAAAGCACATGATTCAGGCACTCACATTACCCAAGCTGCAGAAGAGCAACATGTTGTCAGCCAGCAAGTGTCAGAAAAACTTGAGCATATAGCATCAATATCAGAAGAAACGGCAACAGGCGCAGAACAAACCGCTCAATCGAGTCACCAAGTCGCTCAACTTGCCGAAGAGTTACAAGCCTCTGTAAAAGAATTTAAAATATAACTTAATCTTGGAGAATAGACTACAATACCGAGCCTAGCACTCGGTATTTTAGTCTTAAAAATTATATTAACTATCTGCGATACGCGCCTCAATGGCGGTGGTTATGTCACTTGATTCATAGCCTTTTGTTTTAGCCCAGTCAATGATAGTCTGACCATCTGCTTCAACAGACTTCAACTCTTTCACTGATAAACGCTTAGCAACAAAAATGCCGATTTTGTCAGCATTCGCGTCAAAAGCTGTTCGCAATAAACTTTTCCCATCACATGAAATACCGGCATAAATATTTCTCAACTTTAGGCGGTTTTCTTTTAACTTCTTCCGTAAACGATTTTTATCATCACTCTTTACGTAATGGCAAATATTGGCAGCTAATTGTTGTGGATCTGCTTGAACTGGGACGGTAAATGAAGACGCTACAATCAATGAAGCCATCGCGGTAGGTAATAAACGCATCGGGTACTCCCTTATCTTATTTTTATCAACCCAAAGAAAGCACGAAAATCGTGCTGACTAATCCTTTGAATACAATGTTAACCCGATACAATTTAACACTTTTTGACCATATTGATAAAGGAATATTCCAACCCATTACTGTTTTTTTCATTAATACGAGACACTTCTACCCAAGAACCATCATCCCAATGAGGAAAAAAGGTATCTCCTTCGACTTCAAGGTTTATTTCGGTTAGATATAAGCTATCAGCTTTAGGTAACACTGCAGAATATAATTGTCCACCACCAATAATCATCAATTCATCACACTCTTTTGCCGACTCAATAGCCGCTTCAATTGAATCGACAACAGTGATCCCTGTTGCTGTGAAGTCCGTTTGTCTCGTGATCACAATATTATGCCTGCCTGGTAAAGGCCGACCTATTGATTCAAATGTTTTTCTTCCCATCACGATAGGCTTATTCATTGTGATGGCTTTGAAATGACGAAGATCTTCAGGCAAATGCCAAGGCATTTGATTATCTTTCCCTATCACTCTGTTATTCGCCATCGCTGCAATCATAGCGATTTTCATAATATGCTCAATAATAACTCATTCTTCTGAACTCGATCTTACCTATAAGAGAACATGAAAAACAAGTCCAAGAATGTCATTTATGCCCATGACTAATAAGCTGAGGATCCATCAGTCACGGCTATATACAGGCTTTCTCAATAGCAAACATAAGACTACCATGAGTACAGTAGGGAACAGCCAAGTTAACCCTTGTGATTGCAGCGGTATAAAAGATAAAAAATGAAAGATCACGCCCAATTTTGCTAACCCATCAAGGCAACTAAAAATGAAAGCCACACCGACAATCAAACAATGAGACAAATGAGGTCGTGAAAAATATGAAGTCAAAAAAGTCGATACAACAAGCGCAATCGCAACAGGGTAAATGATCCGTAAAATAGGTTCACTCGTCATGATCAATTCGTTAAGCCCTACATTAGTGACAATAATACAAATTATTGAAAAAAGCATCAGATAACTCGTATATGAAAGTACGGGAAGTTGCTTATGAAAAAATTCGGCGCAAGCCCCCAGCACACCCACTGCGGTGGTGAGACAGGCTAAGGTCACCACCATTGACAATAGTACTAATCCCCAATAATGATAATGCTGCGTCACATAACTTGTTAATATTTGCCCTCCGTCACTGGGGAAATAGCCTAAATGAATCGACGTCGCCCCTAAATAAAAAAGAGCAAGGTAGACAAAAGCCAATCCCATTGCCGCAATCATTGCCGCGCGAACTAAATAACGTGTTTGCATGCTTTTTTTATCTACCCCCTTTTGATGCAACACATCAATCAATAATATTCCAAACACCAAGGCAGCTAGCGCATCCATGGTATTATATCCTTGCAAAATCCCATTGGTAAAAGGATTGAATTGATAATTCCCCTGCGCCATCGTCAAGGGCTCACTGGGTAATAACATCACTGAAGCCGCTAGACTCAGCAACAGTATAATCATTATTGGTGTCAATACTTTTCCCACAGTATCAATTAACTTCCCCGGTGATAATGCAAAAAACAACACGAGAATAAAAAAAATACAGGTATATAAACATTGCGCTAAGTTAATATCAAATAGCCAAACATTTAATTGAGGTAAATGCTCACTAAGAAAAGGAGAAAAACCGATATCATAGGCAACTAACGCCGTACGAGGCACAGCAAAAGCTGGACCTATAATGATAAAAATCAAAAAAGATAAACAAGTTGCCACACTCTTAGGTAATAAAGCAAAAACTTGACCATTAGATTTAGCCACAGCAATCAAGGCTAATAAAGGTAAACCCACACCTGTTAGCAAAAAACCAAATAGCGCTAACATCATATTTTGTCCCGCCAGAAAACCAATAAAAGGCGGAAAAATTAAATTACCAGCACCAAGAAAAAAAGCAAAAGTCATCAACCCAAGGGCTAGCGTATCTTTACGATTCAATTTATTAATGCTCACCCATTATCCATAATCATTTTAAGCCATGTAAATACTGTAGCAGTAATCACTCTTTGATGGCGTAAGGGAACATAAAAAATAGCAGCATAAAAATAAGGCCCTAATATGATTAGGGCCTTATTTATTCAAATAAAAAACACTTATTAGCTAAAATTTTCAGCTGTATTGTCAAGTTTGTCTTTATCTTCTTTGATAAATAAACAAATAAAAATCGTCGTCAATGTCGGTAATAGCCATGCCATACCTTCATGCTGCAAGGGCATAAAATCAAATGCACTGACATTGACCCCTGCCTCCTTTAGCGCATCGATAATGCCAAAGAACAAAGCCACGCTAAGCACTAACCGCTGGGAAAATACGGGACGTGGCAATTTCGATGTCAAAAAAGTCACTAACACCAAAGCAATCGCAACGGGATAAATCATCATCAAAACGGGCACACTAATGCTAATCAATTGTGATAACCCCACATTCGCCACTAAAGCACAAATCAAGCTCAGGGAAACCACAAACACACGATATGAGATAACAGGAAAGGTTTCATTAAAAAATTCAGAACAAGCACTCAGTAAACCGACTGCGGTTGTCAAGCAAGCTAAAGTCACCACACTTGAAAGCAAAATGAGACCGACAGAACCAAATTCTCTCACTACGTAGTTTGTTAGAATTTGCCCTCCATTAGTCACATTAGACGCAAGATCACCAGCCGTTGCCCCTAAATAAAAAAGTGAAATATAAACAAAAGCTAAGCCAATGGCTGCAATGACTGCCGCTCTCACTAAATATTGTGTTTGTGCCTTTGGACTATCAATGCCTTTTTTACGCAGAATATCAATAATTAGAATACCAAAAATAAGCGATGCTAATGCATCCATGGTATTATAACCTTCTAAGATACCTGTGGTTAGCGGGTGCAACACATAATCCCCAGAAGCTGCTTGTATATCTGCTCTCGGTAATACAATAACAGATATCGCTAATCCGATAAGTAATGACAATAAAACAGGGGTTAATACTTTTCCAACATTATCCAATAATTTCCCAGGAAAAAGCGCAAAAAACATCGCAACAATAAAAAAGCCAAAAGTATAATAAAGTTGCGCAAGATTAAAGGTAAGATCAGCAAACTCAATAGTCGCACTGGTATCCGTTAGAAAGGGCTTAAACCCCACCTCAAATGCCACTAATCCCGTTCTTGGCGCAGCAAACGCAGGACCAATAATAATAAAAATTGTCACGGCAAATAGTGTCGCTATTCCCGCAGGTAACAGCGCCATGATCTTTCCATTAGCTTTAGCCACAGCAATTAACGCCAATAAAGGCAAACCCACTGCCGTAGACAAAAAGCCAAACATGGCGAATGTCAGATTATTCCCTGCCAAGTAGCCAGCAAGAGGAGGGAAAATCAAATTTCCTGCGCCCAAAAAGAATGCAAAGGTCATAAAACCTAAACCTAAAGTATCCGCCAAACTCAATTGATTTTTTTGCAAAGTCACTATCCCAATTTAAAATAGACCACACTAAAACAACACTAATTTAAAGTTTTTAATATCATTAAGATAAAAACATTAGCTATTGCTTATCAGTAATCAAAAATATCTTCACCACATTGATTTATTATTGCTGGCATTTCAATTTAGCCCATCAAATTTTGAGTAAAGCAACATTTCAAAAGCCCTTATAAAGAAAGCCCACAATGCCAGTATCGCTTTCTCAAACCTTACCATTCATTCTGCCAATCCAAAATGACTAATGCCGCCCATTAAACTCAATACTCAACTGCATTTCAAAGATATAATAAAAAAAGAGTGTATTTAGCACATTAAAAAAACACCAACAACAAGAGAATACATATTGGCTAAACAAAAAACAAAAAACACCAAAATAAAAACAAATTAGAAACCTAAATAAAACTCACATTCAACAAAAAGCAGGTCAAATATACAGAGAACACCATTGACTCAGTGTATACTTTTCAACCTCAATAGAATAATTAAGTTCCGTTCATATCAACTCTTATCCCATATTAAAAAAAAAGACATAAATCGAGTAAAAAATTTACTCATCAGGAAAATGACATTAAAATTTAGCGATAGCTAAAGAGTCACCTACTTGTCGGCCTTTAAACCTGCTATACTGCTGCGCTATTTTTAAGACAAAAGGTAACTTAGCGTGGAAAGCGCCCTATTAAAGCAATTTGTAATCGATAAAATTGATGATTTGAAAGCAAAAGACATAGCCGTACTTGACGTTTCTAAGCAGTCTAATATTGCCGACTACATGGTGATCTGCTCAGGTAACTCGAAAACCCATGTTCGCTCTATTGCTGAGAATCTCGTTGTTGAATCAAAACGTGCCAAGATCCCTCTACAAGGCATCGAAGGCAAAGACACCAGTGAATGGGTATTAGTGGATTTAGGGGATGTTATTTTGCATGTTATGCAACAACAAACCCGTGATTTTTATCAACTTGAAAAACTTTGGTCAGAAAAACCAGAATAATGAAAATACAGTTAGTCGCCGTTGGCACGCGTATGCCAAATTGGGTCGAACAAGGTTTTCAAGAGTATCAGCGCCGTTTTCCTAGAGATATGGCGCTTGAACTTATTGAAATTCCTGCCGGTAAACGGGGTAAAAATGCCGATATTGCACGCATTTTAAATAAAGAAGGCGAGCTAATGCTCGCACAAATCCCCAAAAGCAATCATATTGTGAGTCTTGACTTGCCCGGTAAAAATTTAACAACGCCAGCACTGGCTACCCAACTTAATAAATGGCAACTCGATGGACGCGATGTCAGTTTACTCATTGGCGGGCCAGAAGGATTATCACCAGCCTGTAAACAAGCAGCCAAAGAAAGCTGGTGCTTATCGGCACTGACGCTACCTCACCCTTTAGTGCGAGTCATCGTTGCTGAAAGTTTATATCGCGCTTGGAGCATCAATAACAATCATCCGTATCATAGAGAATAGGCAAAGCAGCATCACATTGAAGATGATTCAATGCCTGTGCCTAACAATTTAAGGATTAAGGAGACTGCATCAGTGGCACCCAATAAACGAGTCACAATGAATGACCATGCTGCCGAAGCATCACTGTTTAAACGTCGTGCCATTTTTACTTTTGTCTGCGTCATTGCATTGTTAGGCGTGCTGTTAGGCAACCTGTATCATCTACAGATCCTTTCTTTTCAAGATTACACTACACGCTCAAATGACAATCGTATTCGCGTCGTTCCCATTCCACCTAACCGAGGATTAATTTACGACCGCAATGGCGTATTACTCGCCGAAAATCAGCCTTTTTATTCGCTGGAAATGTTACCTGAAAAAGTCAAAGATATTCCAGCAATGCTCAATCGCCTTAAAAAAATCGTTCCTTTAAGTGATGATCAAATCGACGATGTTATCTCCTCCCTCAAAGGACACCGCCGATTCAAGCCCTTAACCATAAAAAACCGTTTAACTGAAGACGAAGTGGCACAATTTAGTGTTAATCAATATCGCTTTCCTGGCGTTTCAGTTGAAGCGGGACTCAAACGCAATTATCCCTATTCGAGCTTGTTAACTCATGCATTAGGTTATGTCGGCCGCATTAATCAACGTGATCAAGCCAGACTTGAACGGGAAAATGAATGGAAGCAATACGCTGGAACTGAGGATATCGGTAAACAAGGAATTGAACGTTATTACGAAAAAACATTACATGGAGAACCTGGTCACTTAGAAGAAGAAGTGAATAACCGTGGCCGAACGATTCGTGTACTTAAGTCTGAAGCCCCAGAACCTGGAAAAGATATTTATCTCACTCTCGATTTAAAATTACAACAAAAAGCCAGAGAGCTATTAAAAGGCAAACGAGGCGCTGTTGTCGCTATTGATCCCCGTGATGGAGGGATTTTAGCCATGGTTTCAAATCCCAGCTATGATCCTAATCAATTTGTTCACGGGATCAGCTCCAAAGCGTATAATAAATTGCTTAACTCTAAATCTCGTCCTTTGATCAATCGTGCGACACAAGGTCAATATGCTCCCGCTTCAACCGTCAAACCCTTTTTGGCGATAATGGGACTTGAACATAAAACCGTCACTCCTCAAACCCGCGTATGGGATCCAGGATACTGGCAAATCCCCGGCGTTGACAGAAAGTATAGAGATTGGAAACGCTGGGGACATGGCTGGGTCGATGTACATAGCGCAATTGTTGAGTCTTGCGATATCTACTTTTATAGTTTGGCCTATAAAACGGGTGTTGATAGCATAGCTAACTTTATGACCCCTTTTGGATTTGGTGAAAACACAGGCGTTGATATTACAGAGGAATCGCCAGGTATTTTACCTTCTAAGGGGTGGAAACGCGCCCGTTATAACCAGCCTTGGTATATTGGTGACACCATTTCAGTGGGCATAGGGCAAGGCTATTGGACGGCAACGCCACTACAAATCGCCAATGCAGCCACTATTTTAGCCAACAAAGGTAAGCGTTTTATTCCGCATTTTCTGAAATCGGTCACCACTAATAGTACCGAGGAAAATCCTGATAATGAATTAGCGCCTATTGTATTAAAAAACCCAAATAACTGGAACATAGTGTCAGAAGCCATGCGTGAAGCCGCCCATAAACACTTTAAAAATGCACCTTATACTGCCGCAATGAAGACAGGTACTGCTCAAGTATTCAGTGTTGCTGAAGATACACGCTATAACGCAAAAACCGTTAAAGATCATTTACGGGATAATGCATTAGTGATTGCTTACGCTCCCTATGAAAATCCTCAAATAGTCCTTGCTGTCGTACTTGAAAATGCAGGCTGGGGATCAAAAAATGCTGGGCCTGTCGCCCGTGCTATGCTCGATGAATATATGCTAAGAGACAATGGGAAAACGGTGAAATGAGTACACATAACCATAAGCCGAATATTTGGCAACGATTACATATTGACCTTCCCTTACTATTAGGGCTCTTAAGTTTAATGGCCTATGGCTTAATTGTCATTTATTCTGCCGGTGGCGAAGATATGGCGTTACTCGATCGTCAATTAGTCCGCATGGCACTCTCTTTGGTCATTTTATTTGGCATGGCTCAGATCAATCCTGAAGTGTTAAGACGTTGGGCTTTCCCTATTTACATCACAGGAATTATTTTGCTCTTGGGCGTTCATTTTTTTGGTGAGATTAATAAAGGCGCACAACGTTGGTTAAACTTAGGCTTTATGAAGTTTCAACCCTCTGAGCTTATCAAGTTAGTGTTTCCTATCACAATGGCTTGGTATATTAGTAAATTTCCTCTTCCGCCTAAAAAACGCTACCTTGCAGGCGCGGCGATCTTATTATTGATCCCGACCTTACTAATCGCAAAGCAACCTGATTTGGGCACCTCTATACTCGTGGCTGCATCGGGGATCTTTGTACTCTTTCTATCCGGTATGAGCTGGACCATTGTCATTGGCGTCATCCTTGGTGTATTAGCCATGTTGCCTATCCTTTGGTACTTTTTAATGCATGATTACCAACGAACACGTGTGTTGACATTGTTTAATCCTGAACAAGATCCACTTGGCGCAGGTTATCATATTATTCAATCAAAAATTGCCATTGGTTCCGGTGGACTTTGGGGAAAAGGTTGGCTACAGGGAACCCAATCCCAGCTTGAATTCTTACCCGAACGCCATACGGATTTCATTTTTGCCGTGATCGGTGAAGAATTTGGTTTAATTGGCAGTCTTATCTTACTAACATTATATCTTTATGTTATTGGCCGAGGACTCATGATTGCCTCTCAAGCGCAAACCAGCTTTTCACGATTATTAGCAGGTAGTATTACTCTGACATTTTTCGTCTATATTTTTGTCAATATCGGTATGGTCTCAGGGCTCTTGCCTGTGGTGGGTGTTCCACTGCCTTTAATCAGCTACGGCGGTACCTCGATGCTGACATTAATGACGGGTTTTGGCATTCTCATGAGCATACACACCCATAGACGTTTCATCGACAGATAGGACAAGGATTTATGACTTTTCTCTCCCGCTCTTTGGCTAAGATTTCACTCTTAGCCGCAACTTCTTTTGGATTAATGGCTTGCTCCTCAACCAATATTGCATCAGAAACACAAGCCAAACAATACAAACAAGACTTTATTAACACACAATTAGCCGCAGGCTATGATAAAACCGACATTGATGCTTTCTTACAACAAGGGCATTATAATCAAGCTGTCATAGATGCAATGACTCGACCTTGGGAAGCGAAACCTTGGGATCAATACTATCCTATTTTTCTCACACAAAAACGCTTGGATGCCGGCATTCAGTTTTGGAATCAATATCAGAACACAATAGAAAAAGCCGCGAAGCAATACCAAGTCGAACCCGAAATTATCGTCTCTATCATAGGCATTGAAACCTTCTATGGTAAAGTGATGGGCAATTATCCTGTTGTCGATGCACTCTACACCTTAGGGTTTTACTACCCCCCTCGTGCCGATTTTTTTCGATCCGAATTTGCCAACTTACAAGCTTTAGCTCAAGAAGAGCAATTGGATATCACCCATCTAAAAGGCTCCTATGCCGGCGCCATGGGCTACGGGCAATTTATTCCTTCAAGCTATCGCCATTATGCTGTGGACTTTGATCAAGATGGACGTAAAGATTTACTTAATAGTCCCATTGATGCCATTGGCAGTGTCGCCAATTACTTTCATCAGCATGGCTGGCAACAAGGCGAACCTGTTGCCATTCCACTAACACAAAATCACACTAAACCTGACACCCTTAACGTATGGGAAGAAAAAAAGCCTACATACCAAGTTTCAGACTTTGGGCCTTATGTGGATACGCAATCTCATCTCTATCAATCCAATATGGACAAACCCGCCTTGCTTATTGAGCTGGACAGAGCAGACAAGAATGAATATTGGCTAGGCTTTAACAATTTTTATGTGATCACTCGATATAACCGCAGTCCTTTATATGCCATGGCTGTATATCAATTTAGCCAGGAGTTAAAGGCAGTTTATCTTAGCCAATCATTGGCCTTAAAATAACCTAATGCCATCACCATTTCGCCTACTTGAATAGAGCATATCAAGTAGGCTTACATTCATCCCTCTTGCCGCGATCATTCACTTCAAAGCATCACCCGAAATAATATTCAATAAACCGTCAAACATACGCACTTTCAACAAAACACTCTCATGTATAGCTAAATCAAGTGGATCAGGCAAATCAGCTTTCTGACTGCAAGCTGAACCAAGTTAAGAGTTGTGTTAAAATGATACAGAAATTAACATATAAATTAAAATTAGCACTAGCACTAATACTCCCTAACCCTTATGCTGCATATTATTCATCGCCTGAGCTGTAAAATAAAATCAATGATAAAAAGCATCACCCTTATTTGCAGTCTTACCGTTTTATTCTTTATCGCTAGCTGTTCAAGCAATAAGTCCAATACCGATAACCCCAACGCAGGCCGTTATGCGATGGATAAAGACAAAGCGCCAACATTCGCGCCGGATGTCAGTCAGGTCACTGATGCGATCCCTCAGTATGAGCCTTACAGCCTAGGGGGCAATCCTAAAAAATACACCGTCATGGGTAAATCCTATCAGGTATTAGACTCAGGAAAAGATTACACAGCCACAGGTATCGCGTCTTGGTATGGCCTCAAATTCCATGGTCATCTCACCTCCAATGGGGAGGTTTATGATATGTATAGCATGTCTGCCGCTCATAAAACTCTACCTTTACCTAGCTTTGTCAAAGTCACTAATACCAGTAACGGCAAGACCGTTATCGTTCGAGTCAATGATAGGGGGCCTTTTCACCAAAATAGATTAATTGATTTATCCTACGCAGCAGCCTATAAGCTGGATATGCTTGACACAGGTACGGCGAAAGTCAAAATCGAGGTCATCTATATTCCCGATCCCACTCTGCTCGCTATCAGTGACGTAAGCTCAAATAAGCAACATTATATTCAAGTGTTTGCTTCCGCTGACAAGAAAAAAATTAATCAGCTTGCAAAGAAACTTTCAACTCAGTACCAATTAAAGTCACGACTACAAACTGTTGATAACCTCTATCGCCTACAACTCGGCCCCATTGGCCAACAACAGCTAGCGACTGAACTTGCTGATAAACTAAAAAATGACGGTTACCCTAACAGTTACCTCGTCATCGAATAAAGTAACTTTAATGAACCTTCTTTCTATTTCTCTGTCCAGTAAATGGTATACTTCGAAAAATGGTTTTCTTCTCACCTAAACAAATAAGACGCGCCTTGTTATTATGAAATGTTTAAATAATTCACTCAAAGCAGTGCTACTTGTCAGCTCTTTTTCTTTTACTCAGGCCTTTGCGGCACCTATGGTGATCCCTGATGCACCTAAAGTCGCCGCCAAAGCATTTGTGTTAATGGATTATAATACTGGGCAAATTATTGCAGAAGAAAATGCATATGAAAGCCTAAATCCTGCCAGCTTAACCAAAATGATGACCAGCTATGTCGTTGGCCAAGAAATTAAGGCCGGTAATATCAGCCCAACCGATGAAGTTACCATCAGTAAAAATGCATGGTCAAAAAATTTCCCTGACTCATCAAAAATGTTTATTGAAGTGGGTAAAAAAGTTTCCGTTGCAGACTTAAACAAAGGCAGCATCATACAATCGGGTAATGA
Organism: uncultured Shewanella sp.; assembly: GCF_947495455.1. Lineage (GTDB taxonomy): Bacteria > Pseudomonadota > Gammaproteobacteria > Enterobacterales > Shewanellaceae > Shewanella. The sequence goes on from NZ_CANLZC010000024.1 coordinate 37,210, forward strand.
TGCTTGTGTTGCACTCGCAGAGCATGTTGCAGGCAGTCAGGATGCATTCGTTGATTTAATGAATTCTTGGGCAGAGCAAATTGGCATGAAAGACAGCCATTTTGAAAATGCCCATGGACTGGATGCTAAAGATCATAAAACAACCGCTTATGATATGGCATTACTGGGTAAAGCATTAATCCGTGATGTGCCCAAAGAATATGAACTCTACAAAGAAAAGTCATTTACGTATAACGGCATTAAACAGTACAACCGCAATAGTCTATTGTGGGATAAGAGCCTTAATGTCGATGGTATTAAAACCGGCCACACTTCTGGTGCAGGTTATAACTTAGTGGCTTCAGCAACAAAAGATGGCATGCGCCTCATTTCAGTTGTCATGGGCACTAAAAGTGAAGCGGCGCGTAAAGCTGAAAGCAAAAAATTACTCAACTACGGTTTCCGCTTCTTTGAAACCGTCACCCCCTATAAAGCAGGTGAAAGCTTTGTCACACAAAAAATCTGGTATGGCGATCGTAGCAGCATAGATTTAGGCTTTAATGCCGATACCCCTATCACCATCAATCGTGGCCAAGCGAAGAATTTAAAAGCCAACTTTGAACTCACTAAGCCTCTGACAGCACCTATTGCAAAAGGTGAAGTCGTCGGTAACGTTTATTTCCAACTGAACGACAAAGATATTGCTCAATTCCCGCTAGTGACGCTTCAAGAAGTGAATGAAGGCAGCTGGTTTAGCCGCTTAATGGATTATTTCCAACAAAAATTCAGCGCATGGTTTAGCTAAATTAAGCTCTCTTTTGCATAGTAATAGCGACCAAGTCGTCGCTTTTACTATGCCTTAATCACCTCACTTCTTCCCTCAACAAACACCTGCATTCGGTATCACTAAAAGATCGCATACCAATGAGGCTTGCTATTGGGTATAATCGTCACCATATAAGCCGTATTCGTATTCAGTAAGAGATAACACATGTTAGAGACTAAATTTGATGAGTTGATGGAATTTCCTAACTCTTTTCCTTTTAAAGTCGTTGGCGATGCCTGTGACACCTTAGCCGATAGGGTTGTGGCCGTTGTGCAGAAACATGCACCTGGGGATTACAGTCCCACGACAAAAGCATCCAGCAAGGGGACTTATCATTCAGTCACGATTAGAGTCATGGTAACCAGTAAAGATCATGTCGAAACCCTCTATACTGAATTAGCGGCGATTGATGGCGTTAAGCGCGTCCTTTAAGCAGCGCCTTCGCACAAAAACAGGATAAGTGTGATTCAGTTAACACTTATTGTATAATGGATCTTTTGATTAGAGAGGCTGCCCTTGCAAGAAGCGGTTTTGCAGATCAGGCATCTAGGACAACAAGACTACCAAAGCGTATGGCACGCCATGCAAGATTATACCGATAATCGTGATGCATCGAGTCCTGATGAACTTTGGATAGTTGAACATCCACCAGTATTTACCCAAGGACAAGCAGGTAAGAGCGAACATATCCTAAATCCAGGTGATATTCCTGTGATTAAAGTCGATAGAGGTGGCCAAGTCACCTATCATGGACCCGGCCAACTTGTGGTATATCCCTTACTTGATATCAAAAGATTAAAAATAGGTGTAAGAGAACTCGTCACAAAGATTGAGCAAAGCATTGTTGATATGCTAGCACAATACCAAGTGAAGGCTTACGCCAAAGCCGATGCCCCCGGTGTTTATGTTGATGAGCGTAAGATTGCTTCATTGGGGCTTAGGATCCGTAAAGGCTGTTCTTTTCATGGACTGGCACTCAATGTCGATATGGATATGTCGCCTTTTCAGCGCATTAACCCTTGTGGGTATGCAGGAATGGAAATGATCCAATGTAAGCCTCTTGGCGGCCCTCAAACTGTCATCGAGGCTGGCAACCAATTGCTCAATACGCTTAGCCAACAGCTTGGCTATCAGCAACTCGTTCATCACCAAGGATTAACAGAGTCATTATGAATAGGCCTGAAAGATTACAACCCGGCGTAAAACTAAGAGACGCCGATAAGGTATCGCGGATCCCAATCAAAGTGGTTCCATCAGAACCTGAAACTATGCTGCGCAAGCCTAGTTGGCTAAAAGTCAAATTGCCCGCATCCAATCAGCGCATTACAGAAATTAAACAAGCATTACGGAAAAATAACTTACATTCTGTTTGTGAAGAGGCCTCTTGTCCTAATCTGGCCGAATGCTTTAACCATGGTACGGCAACCTTCATGATCTTGGGGGCCATTTGTACCCGTCGTTGTCCGTTTTGTGATGTGGCCCATGGTAGACCGTTAAAACCGGATGCCGAAGAACCCAAAAAGTTAGCTAAGACTATCAAGGATATGAAGCTTAAATATGTAGTGATCACCTCAGTGGATCGTGACGATCTGCGTGATGGTGGTGCACAACATTTTGCCGATTGTATTCGTGAAATTCGTCTGCTAAACCCTGAAATCAAAATCGAAATCTTAGTACCTGATTTTCGTGGTCGAATCGATGTGGCGTTAGATATTTTAGCCACTGAGCCACCTGATGTATTCAATCACAACCTTGAGACCGCGCCAAGCCATTACCGTAAAGCGCGTCCCGGAGCCAACTATCAATGGTCTTTAGATTTACTGAAAAAATTTAAGGCTCGCCATCCTCATGTGCCAACAAAGTCGGGCTTAATGATGGGACTGGGTGAAACCAATGAAGAGATCGCTCAAGTACTACATGACTTACGTGCTCATGATGTGGAAATGCTGACTTTAGGCCAATATTTGCAACCGTCAAAATTCCATTTACCAGTGGAGCGCTACGTGTCACCAGCAGAATTTGACGAACTTAAAGTCTTGGCTGAAAACATCGGCTTTACTCACGCTGCTTGTGGGCCGTTAGTTCGCTCAAGCTACCATGCGGATCTTCAAGCCCAAGGAAAAGAAGTGAAATAAAGTTAGCTTTATTTCACTTCTTTCATGCATCTTTAAGTCACTTGACTGTAAACACAGAAAAGCCTCCAGATTTCAAATTGGAATCTGAAGGCTTTTTAATAGAAAAATCATTTAATCTATCGCCAATTCCATCAATACAGCATCTTCCACACCGCTTACCTGCTGGTCATTATTCTCTATAATCGATGTCTTATAATACCCTTTACGTATTCCGGTTTGCTTAAAACCGCAATTGAGGTACAGCTGTTGGGCTCCCTTTGATGATGCTCGAACTTCTAAAAACACCTTATTCGCCTTATGCGCTTTCACATCCTCAATCACAAAGGTTAATAAAGCTTTTCCTAAGCCTTTGCCTTGATACTGAGGTGCGATGCAAATATCCATCAAACTGGCTTCTTCAAAAATTTGATGGACTATGGCAAAACCGGCTAATACTTCATCACTATATATGCCCGACACGCGATATAAATGCCCAAAGCAGCTCTTGATTGTTGACTCGCTCATGGGATGAGAATGCGCTAATTGAGCGATACTGGCCATTTCTGAAACATCATTGACTTCCAACACATCAATACGTAAACACTTATTTGTCATAATTTTTTGCCGTCATGAGAATTACTCGAAATATTACCTGGAATATGAGTCGCTTCACTATTCACTTCGCTCTTCTTCGCTATCCGCTTCTCGTACAAGCTGCTGGCCAAACTGTAACACTTGTTCAGGATAAAGGGTTGAAATCTGCTGCCATAAGGCTTTTTTATCCTCCACGCTGTGTTCCAGCTCCCAAAGCGGCTTAGAAACAAGGCGCTCTTGCTTATTCGATGATTTTCTACTCACACGTCTTAGCAGTGCGTGCTCAAGTTTAGGACGGCGAAGATCCCAAATAATCGTATCGTCTTTCTCTTCTGTGGTTCTAAACTCACAAGTGCCTAGGCTGTGGCCAATAAATGTGAGTACCGATAAAAAAATAGGATGCTCACTAATTTGGCTCTCTGTATTATCATCATCGATTAACACAGTACAAACTGGCAATTTAGGCCGACGGATCGTCCAGCGAGTTATTCCCATTGCATTCAAATAAGCCTGCTTATTCATCAATTACATCCCGCATAGCGACCACATTTCAACTCTGTCTTTTAATATGAAATAGCATACCAGTAATTGGCTGTGACTCATAACATCATAAACTGTAGACTTGCTGCTAAGCAGGTAATGTAGCCACTAGCGCACAGCGATATCCCCCACTACTATCCCCTTTAGCCGTGACTTTATCAATAGACCAAATGCCTGCCATTTCAGGAGGAAAACTCTCATCCAGCTCCAATAGACCTTCTGCCACTAAATAAGGCGACCCCGGCAAACTGACTTGCACGCTCATGCCTTCTCTTTGCACTTTCTGTAAATGATCTTGGCATGCTTGCATGGCCGTTTCTTTGCTAAGGTAATTTTGTGGTAAGGCTTTAAAGGGCGCAATACCTTGACTCACCTCATGCTCAAGACCCGTTTTAACCTCCGTCCATAAGGCTTTTACGCCCGTCACTTTGCCACGACTTGGCTTATCGAGCTGACAATTAATAAACTGCCCCGCCATAGAAGGATTATTGTGATCCGGCACAGAGAGCACCACAGGCGTGATCGTCTTTCCCGTCACAGTATGAGACTGTCCGGCGCTAGCCAACACATACATATCATCAACGGGTTTGGCGACACCGTCATATTCTTTTGCTAAACGGCTTAAAAAACCTAAGTCTGTTTCATTCACTTGATCTACATGAGCGATATGAATATTTTCAAATTCTGGTGCCACTTTTGCTGTAAAGCCATGAAAATGGATCAAGGTATTAAAAATACTCGCCAAACTCATGTTTTCAAATGAGCGACTTCGACGCTGTTTTAACCCCGTATTATCTTCTATCTGAAAAGACGCAGCAGTCGCCACTATGGTCATGGTTGGCGGAAATAAACGCGGTGTAATGCGAGTAATAATAAACTGACCTTTTTGCTTCAAGTTATTTTGATAACCTTCAAACCAGATTAATCGCGCTCCCTCTTTTGGCAACCCTGTTTGGCCCGTCGTATCCAAGGTTAAACTCAGTTGATCGGACTCCATGCCCGCCGCATCGATACGCTCCCAAGACAATAGCCTTTGATTAATGATCTCGGCTCCCGGCCCAGACACCCTCACTTGCGGCACTGTCATATTCCCCGCCTTTGACATCATCATTCTCCTTAATCAGAATTCAATCCTATGAGTCTAGTTCTATGAGCACAGCCCTATTAAGCTATGTATCAATTGATTCGAGCTATTGTTCAGAGCTATTGATTCAAGCTATTGTTCAGAGCTATGCAATGCCCGCCGCATCGATGCGCTTCAAAGACAATAGCCTTTGATTAATGATCTCGGCTCCCGCCCCAGACACCCTCACTTGCGGCGCTGTCATATTCCCCACCTTTGACATCATCATTCTCCTTAATCAACATTCAATCCTATGAGACTAGTTCTATGAGCACAGCCCTATCACCCTCTGTGTCATCACTCTTCATTATCTAGTCCCAAATATTCAGCACTCTGCTCGGTGTTGCTTCTGTCAATTTAGGTAATTTAATAAACACGCCTTTTGGCAGAACCGGGCCAAAAGCCGCCAAATGTGGATTGAGCCTATGCAATGCCGCTTCCGCTTCATCGTCATCCCGCTGTAATTGTTGCCATAAAATAAGCGAAGGTAAATCACCATCAGCACTGATAATGGTTTTCAACTCATTATTGATATTCGGTAAAACCATAACGCCTCCTCGTCATCTTCTCGATACACGACTTAACCTATATATTCTTCAAGATCTACCGTAAAACCCACCACAAAGGCCGTACCGTCCATGATGATCCGCTCTTGTTTTTCTTGCAGGGATTTTATCACCCAGCGACCCATAGATTCGCCATAACCATTATTGAGCACTAAAGGTGTTCTTTGCGCTTGAAGTGCTCTCAGGTTATCCATATTAGCCATGCCTTCCCCTTTAAACCCTATGATTATTCGATAAAGTCAGCCTTTCACCGGCTTAAAATAAATCTTGAAAATTGGTGATATTTTTAGATCTATACTTAGTGATTAACCTATAAATTCTTCAAGATCTACCGTAAAACCTACGACAAAGGCTGTACCATCCATGATGATCCGCTCTTGTTTTTCTTGCAGGGATTTTATCACCCAGCGACCCATAGATTCGCCATAACCATTATTGAGCACTAAAGGTGTTCTTTGCGCTTGAAGTGCTCTCAGATTATTCATATTGTCCATGCCTTCCCCTTTAAACCAAGTGCCGGATAGAGTCATGGTCTCTAACTTTTGCCCAGTATTTTGACTGGTGGGCTTTTGGCCGAAGCGTGCCACATTCACCCAACCTCCATCACTGCTTCTCTGCAGGCTCTCGTAAGGTGTATTTTCATTTAATGAAAAAACAAACCCACCTAAAGCCATCATGCCGCTTTGTTTTTCATCCATATTGTCCTTTCCTAATATCCCCACAATTCCCATTAAACCCCATTGAACAGATAAAAAAACCAGCTCATAAAAAGCCATCATATCCCTTAGCTTTCATCCATACTGTCCTTCCTAATATCCCCCCCTTATTCCTATTGAACCCCATTGAACAGATAAAAAACCAGCTCATAAAAAGCCATCATATCCCTTAGCTTTCATCCATACTGTTCTTCCTAATATCCCTTCCTAATATCCCTTCCTAATATCCCCCCTTATTCCCATTGAATCCCATTGAACAGATAAAAAAAACCAGCTCAATTGGCTGGTTTTATGATCTTTTTGAACTCGAAACTCTGTTTATTGAGCTTTAATGATTGAACTTTCATTATTGAACGCTGTTTGTGAAGCTCTGATTATTGAGCTTTGATCATAAGCTTTAACTCATTTAACTCATTTAACTGTGATTGCGACTGTGATTTTCACTATTATTCACTTAATCCATTACTCATTACACGCCATAACTGTCCAGTAAGCGTGCATCACTTTGTGTGGCCACATCCATATTGCCCAACAATAATGGCGTCAATTCCGCTTTGAGTTTAGCAATAATATTCTGACTGACTTGAGTGTCATAACGGGGATCTCCCGAAGGCGTCATGTTAATCACAGGTGCAAAGTTAATTCCTTGATTGGCATTGGATGCTGCTCCTGTGCCTTGAGCATTATTTAATGGGTTGACCATTGCTTGGGTTTGTTTAGCTACCGCATTTGGCACCGCTTGCTCAGTTTTATCATCACTAAACCAGCCACCCACATATTCACCTACCGTGGCACCAAGCTCCCCGCCTGCTAACCCTCCAATCAAGCCACCTATTGCAGTTCCAACACCAGGGAATATCGCCGTTCCCAACGCGGCGCCCATCGCCGCTCCCGCCAATCCTCCAGACATATCACCTAAGGCTGTACCTGCTTTTTTACTGTCTCTTTCTTTCACGGCACTGATCACTTGACCGACAGACATCAAGGCTGATAATGGCTTAAATACCTTACCCAAGGCTTTAGCCGCCAACTTTCCACCAGCCGCACTAAATAAAGCCGCCCCTCCACCAACGCGGGGCACTGCACTCGGTGCCCTATTAAACAATGTCATTCCAGATGAAAAGAGGCGCTTCACCATCCCCTGACTTTTCGTTGCCAATCTTTTTCCAATATTCAAGCTACTGCTCGCCATATTACGGCCAGCAGTTAACGCGCCTTTTCCTAAGCTGCCGCCAAGTCTTAATAGTTGACTTAACCCTCTTCCAGCAGAGCGAGGTGCACTTCGTATGCGAGCAACAGCATTTCTACGTCGGCGCCCTCTATTAGAAGATCTATTTTCTCTGTTTCGCTCGCTACCACTCAATTGTTCAAGCGGACCAGCAGAAACACTGCCCGCAGATCTGCAACAACAATTGCCTCCTCCCACTCCCAAGGAGTCAGCAATTGAACCTGATTGAACTATCCCCAATACCGATTTTATTTTTTTAAAGGCTAAAAAACCCGTCGCCAAAGTCCCTGTAACTCCGATAATGCCAAGGCTTAAATCTCCATTGGATTGCACAAACTCTGTAACCGACTTCACAGCTTGCGTCAGAGGAGGAATAACCGCATCAATAATGGGTAATAACTTGTCTCCAATAGTGATACTTAAAGCAGAAAAGCTGGCATTTAACTTAGCCATTAATTCTGCACGTGTTTCAGGGCCTTGTTGTTTAGCCAAACTGCCCGCTGTTTGTTTATCATCATAAGCAAGCGCTAAACTATTGCTTAATCCTACTTTTTTATCTTTCGATTTAGCCAAAAGCTGATTAATGGCGACGGTACTTTTATTACCAAATAAGTCCTTTTTAACCTTAGCTTGGTCTTCTGCTGATAATCCTTTGAGCTTATTCAATACTTGGACTAATACAGCTTGAGAGGCCTCACCACCCGCTTTCATGGCCTCTTCAATTTTTCCTTGCTCAACCCCAAGTAAAACATAAGTCTCCTTGTCGGCACCTTGCCTTAATTGACTTAACCCACCAGCAATCACGTTCAGTGCGGCGCCAGCTTCTGCATTCGTTGAACCACTTGCCAATAAACTAGCAGCGAGTGCACTTATCGCTTCGGCTCCAAGCCCAACATCCATTGCACTTCGCCCTTGAGAGGATGTTACAGCCGCAATATCCTTTGCACTGACTCCTGTTTTGATGCTCAATGTCGTCGTCACATCAACTAGCTCTAATGCTGCCTTTTGGCTGAGTCCTAAAGCATTGCGCCAACCATTAAGCTGAGCCAGAGTATTATCAAGAGAGTCTTCCCAAACTTTACTGGCACTCACAGCCAAATTGGCTGTAGCTAATGCCTCCTCTTTAGTATCTCCGGATTGCGTAGCTGATGATACTGTCTTCACAAACGTATCCGCATCAATACCTATTTTAGCTCCAGCATTGATTAGTTGATTCTGATAATCCTCAGCAGCCTTACCACTTAATTTGAATTTCTTCTCTAATTTGGTAAAACTAGACTCAAAATTCATCGCAGCCTTACCTGCAGACACACCAGCGATAACCATGCCATTAGCCAATCGGCTGGCGCCAGCATCAACAGCCGTCGCCATTTTATCCTTTAATGACTGGCTACTGGCATCGAGCTCTGCAGCCGACTGGTTAATCCCCTGAATAAGGTTAACGAATGCCACATTAATGCTACTAACATGACCCGTTAATCCGGCTACTCGAGTATTTAATAATGACATATTTGATGCCACCGATGCTGTCGCAAGTCTTGGTGTTCCTGCCGCCATAACGCCTCCTTTTTATTGCTCAGCGCCCTTCACATCACTCTTGATATAACAAGCTATTCTCTGTATACAAATAAATGAATGATTTCAGCCTTTATCATCTGCATTGCCAAAAGTTATGCCTGTCCTATTTTTATTTATTCTCACGTTCTTTAGATCACAGACAATACAGCTAAATAACCAGCTGTTTTATATATAAATGAATGAAATATTTAAAGCGCTATTATTTGTTTTGCCAAAAGTTATGCCTGTTCTATCTTGTCTATCCTCTTTATCTTTTTTATCTTCTCTAACTTTGTTCTTTAATGCTGATTTGACCTTTAATGCTAATTTGACTTGAGGGTGTATATCTCGCCTTTTTATCACGCCTTCTTCATTCCAAGCTTTTCTTCATTCCAAGCTTAGCGGCGGCTAAATGATAACGTCTCAAAGCTTCATCGCTGTGCCAACCCAGCACATCGTCTGGTCTCACATGATAGGCCAGCGGAATAATATCCGTTAACACTTGGACGTCTCGCGGCGAAAGAAGTCCGCCGGTTGTTGCAAAAAATCGATAAGCCGCTCCTGCAGTTGATTCCAGTCAGGTAGGCTTAAACGCCCCAACTCTTCACGGCTAAACCCTGAGCAGCTGGCACTGATAAACAGAGTGCGCTCCCATTCATCCTTGTGAGTCTCCATTAAAATGGTGGTGCGAACTGTGGGCGGCCTTAAATGATAAGTTTGCTTGATCTCGCCATCATCCCCTCGAATAGGCACGAGTAGCTGAAGCTGATTGGGGTCGACATCACATTTTGCACACTTATTCAAATCAAGCTCACTCAAATCAAGCTCATTGTCATCGCTTTGCTGATCAAGTAAAAGGCTGAATGCTGTTTTTTGCATCAATGCCAACACAGATGCCTGCAGGCTATTATAATCTGGCGTCACTAAACGCTCTAATTCCGTTTTAGTGAGTCCAGTACTGCCACTCATACAAGCATGCAATAAAGCTAAGTCTTGATCTTTATACTGCTGGGTGAGCTTTCTATGAGTGGCCATAGTGATCGTCTTGATCTGGACTTGTTCAAGTGATTGGCCTTTATCATCTTCGATTGGCCAATGTAAAATATGAGGGGAATATTCAAATACTGGCCCTTGTGCTTCACTCATCATTTGGTCACCTTCATTTATCATTATTTATTTTTCTCTTAAGTCTATTTAGCCAGCTAATAGGCGATAAAAAAGCCACTAATCAAATATCAATTAGCGGCTTTTCTTTTCTATTATGCTATATATTTGTGACGCTATATTTGTAGCGCCATATTTGCGGCGCTTTATTTTCTGACGATAAAGCAATCCATTTAGCTCATGGCTAACTCATACCACTAGCTCATACCACTAGCTTATACCTAGCTCATGGCAGATTCATCCCTAGCTCATGCCTATGTTACGTCTGTGTTCGGCCATCAAGTCGCCATTGCCCAAATTCAAAATTTGCGCATTACGGTTAATCTCATAGATGGTTTTGCCGCTTTCCACCTTTTTATAGGCGCTCACCGACATCTCCAGTTCTTGATCTGGCAATTCACCCATTTTACTGGCCGATTCAGTCACGGTAATGATTTCGCCCGTCAGGCTATAGGCCACAGCAAATTTATTGCCGTCTTCATCTTGATGTGACTCCTTCACATCAATTTGACACACTTCGCCTTCACCTAAACCAAAAGCGGCCAACAAGGCTTGAGGCGCGCCTTTAATTTTCAATTTAGAGGACATTTTTTCCAGCCCCACCATGATCTCACCGGGAATAAAGGAACCTCCTCGAGTTTCTTGCATGGTTTTTTTAATTTCGGGTGGTGTGAATTCATCCAGCTCTTTCATTAGCGGCTGTCCATGAACCAATGCACTGCGAGTAATACGTGAACGTTGTCCTGCCATAGTTAATATTCCTTGTTAAACGGTAATGTATCCTAATAAATAAGCGGCTTTTACAGCACTTGTTCGATAAAAGACTCCACAATGCCTGTGTCTTCAATCATGTGATAAACCATGTGCTCATTAGGCGCAAAACCATAATATTTAATGGCAATATGCCACTCACCATTGGTGTAGTTTTCCACATTATTAAGCGTTGGATGCAAATAGACTTCCGCGCCCATAATGGTTTCATCCGCTTGCAGAGATTGCAGCCAATAATTAAGCTTGGCAATTTCTTGATCCATCAGACTTTTACTAAGATTACGCCCCATAGCCCCTTGGGCGGTTTGCGCCAGTTTGCGAATGATGGCATATTCCAGCCCAACTTGAGACACAAAGCGCCCTGTGACACAGCGGTTACCTATCAATGAAAAGCCGCCCATAGATGTGCGAGCAAAATAAGACACACCATGGCTATTGAGCAAGCCACCATTAGTGGATTTATCCATGATATTGTAATCAATGCTGCGAGCCGTCCCTTGAATAAGGGCGCCCATGCCGCCTTTGGCGGGACTTTCCCAAGCACTGACTCGTGCAAAGCAAGAAAGCGCCGCTGCTGCCGCGGAAAAATACACATTGCCCTTAGCCGCTTGACTGTACACCGACACTTGGGGATCCACCAGATAAAAGCCTTCATAACCTGTGCCTTCGCCGCCTAAGCTCTGTGAAAAGGCCACCGCATCCATATCATTGGTATTGGGGCCATCACCCACGGCAATGGCGAACAAACGTTTGCCCATGGCCGCGAGCGCATCCGCCGCAGCTTTACTGCTAAAACCCGGTGCGGCGATATGGGTCGGGGTTTCCATGCAATCGGCTAAGGCTTCAATGCCTAAGCGTTGGCCAGTCGTGGCATCCACTTTACCCACCACATTGGCCGTAGTCGCCGCCACATCATCACCTTCATCCACAATAACCGTATAAATAGGCACTGAAACTAAGCGCAATAGCTCATAGCAAGTACGCCAAAGGGTGCCTTTTTCATCCCCCGTGGTATCTAATTTGGCGGCATCACTCATGTTTGCGATGCGTATCGGCGTATTTTTGGCCAATGACTCATCGGCATCAGGCGCCGTGCCCACTAAGCCCAAAATAATCCCTCCCAATGGCCCCATAGGTGGCGGCGTCGGTTGGCGCTCAATACTGATCCCGTTATGTGCAAAGGCTGCAATCTTTGGCATAGTGTTTCCTTTTTGTTTGGTATTGATATCGGTACTTTCTTTTTGACTTTCTTTTTAACTTTATCTTTGACTTTTTTTCTACTTTGCTTTTATATAGGCAAAGCCAAAGCGAAAAACAAAAGTACGGTATAAAATAAGCCTTCATTTCAATGAATGAACACTTAAATTATATTTAAAACACACTGAATCCCATTCAACATCGCATGTTCAACTGAATGTTTAATAGAATAGGAAAATGAAAAAAATAGATACTTTTTTACTTTAGTTTTTTAATCACAAGTTTGTTGAAAACTTTTATTCAAGCAATGCTTAATCCTTATATTAAGGATAGCATTAAAAAAAGTTAATAATCAACCCACCTTTTCTATTTTATTTGACAGAAGTAACAAGGTTGCCTCACAAGCTAATAGTGATAATGTCTCATCCACCTGAAACCACTTATTCGTCTTTGGACAGGAGAATGAAGTGAGAACTTTATATTTAAACTTATGCATAATAAATCCCACTTAGATTAGAAGTTAATTTGCTAGTGCTAAACTAATAATATTAGAACGTGACTTTATATCATTTAATATTAATTTCTCTCCTTTAGTTTTTAATGTTAATGAGGTACTGTCAGATTCTACACTATCAATAAAATCCTTGGCTAAAACTCTAAAATTTTCTCCAACAGATTTAACATCATCTATACTATTTATCTTTTCTAGCTCCAAGATAACTTTAGAAAAGTGGTAAAATAACATTTGCATTGCATCATTAGTTGTTCCAAGTAAACTTCTAATATCACCAGCTTCATCTTCAATCGCGGCTCTTAAGCGCAACTTACTCAAATAATTTTTTTGCGATACAGCTAAAGCTAACGCATCATCATGACTCAATACATAACTTGTTTCTTTATCCGACATAAAAATCCTCCACAGGTGTTACCAATTCCGAAAATGGAATGGGTTTTACCATAAACTTAGTATTATAATGACGATGTAATTCAAGTGTTTCATTAATATTATCTTCATTCTGTAATCTAACCGGTGAAAAACTCCAGTTAGAGGATAAACGATAATCTAATCCACCTCTTAAATACACACCAGAATATCGATAATTAACACCATCAGCACCATATTCAGGTGGATTTTCATCCGTAGATTCTCTGTAAGAAAATCCAGCAAATTGTAAATGAGATGCCGTTTTATTATAACGATATCGATACCTTAATAGTCTCAAATAATTTGCATCACCATTCCATGGCGTTGCATTTCCTTCAATTTGAAGTAGAAGAGAAGCGACATGACTATCATCTAATGTATTTCTATTCCAAGAATAATGTCGACTAATTTCTAATTTTCCTACACCAAAACTGCAATCTGGAAATCGCCAAAAAACAGGATACAAATAATCTGTTGAACCACCTATTTTAATATCTTGTACGTAACGCTTTTCAGGTGTCGCATTTATTAAAAATTCATCAACTTGTTTTTCTTTAACTTCGACTCTACTATCAATTTCTTCGACTTTTCCAATCACTGTATCGGTTAGATCATTTACCGACTCAATTAAATCAGCCGTTTCTGTTGTACTCATAAATTGTCCTTGTATTTAGCTATTCAACTTCAGGCTTTACTGGCCAAACAATATTATCGGGCGAAGTGTTTGTTTGTGGAATATCTCTTAATGCTTGGCGGTATTCAGCAAACGCTAGTTTTTTATCGCTGGTCAATGGGCTATCTGGTAATTGAGTAAAATCTGTTTCTTTTATGAGTTGATCACGTCGTGTTCGAATTGATGCCCAACTCATTAATATAAAATCTTCTACGTTTATATCCATAATTATTTAACCTTATCAATTAACAACTGTAAACAGACACTAATCAAACGTAATTTTTTCTTCTAAACTAAACTTAGCTTCTAAATCTCCTTCATTGAACAAACGACCATTTCCCACACGCATAGTATCGACTCGACAAGTTGTATAATAAGAAGATGGCAATAATATCCGCAAGATAACATTACCATTTACATCTGCATAACTAGAAGGATTTAACGACCCGAAAGCGGATTGGTTTATTAATTTATTATTTGGTTTATAACAATAACCCACAATAGTTTCATCTATAATACAAGCTGAACCGTAACTATAGCCTTTAATATTAAACCAAAACATTTCCGCATGAGTATTAATATTTAAAGGTGTTTTAAAGTGTAGATAAATATTATGTCTAGTCTCCAAATTAGACACATTTGCAAATGCTCCTGTACCTGAATTGACACTGTTTAATCCATCCGTTGTATTTACAAAACCTTGCAAAATACCCATTCTAACTGTACCGTGTTCAGATGCCTCACCATGTAAATCCCGTTGATTTCGCCACTCATCAAATGTTGCTTCCGCTTGTGCCATACGATTATCAATAACACCCATTTTATTCGCCACTGTGGCCGTCAACTCAGTGACCGACTCTATTAAATTCGCAGTTTGCTCTGTACTCATGAAGACTCCTTTTATTCTATAAGTTTTTCTTGCTTGGTTTTTCAAGCGCTGACTTTTATTAAACTCTTCCTTTTTTCAGGCTCTAGCAGTTCTCCAACTCAGGTTTTTCTCGGGCCCTTTTTCAGCTCTCGCCGCTTTTCTAACTCAGCTCTTCACAAGCTCTGGCTCTTCTCAGGCTCTAGCAGTTTTCTAGCTCTAGCTCTTCTCCAGCTCTAGCAGTCGAAACTCTTGAAGAATTTGCCTATGCATAGTATCCACTTGGGCGGTAGCCATTTTGGTGAACTCGGTATCCACTAAAATATTGAGGTTTTCAGTGCCCACCACCACAGTCACACTATCAGTTGGTAGCGCACTTAAATCTAGAGTAATAGGCTGAATACAATGACCATTCTTAGCTTTATAGTTCAGTGTCGTATTGGGCGCTGAGATGACCCCCAGCAAAGTGCCCGAGTCGAGCCAGAACCCCAGCTCACGAATAGGGTATTCTTGCTCGCCACTGAATTTGGCCACCGCCTGTAATTGATTACCACCAATGTTTTTATATTCGCCAAACTCAACCCGTTGCAGCTCATTTTCAAGGGCTGTGCGCTCACGACTTGGCGTGTAAGCTCTATCCCCCGCCGAGACCCATTTCAAATTAAGCTGTACACCTTGGGCTTTGGCATTAATGCACTCTTCTAAGCCTTGGCGAGTGATCACCAAGTTTAATTCTTCGCTCATTACGTCACCTTATTTCTGATAAAATAGATTGTGATAAATAGTGTGAGAAAATAGTTTTTGATAAAATATTTTAATAAAATAATGGGTTAATAAAACAGCGAATCGAAAAAGTTATTATTCGATAAAATCACTGCTTAATAAGTCAATATCATTGCGTTTATTCATTCGCTTTTAAGCACGACTATTAATTTTAACTAAATGTTAGGTGACGGCTTGTGCGCTAACATAAGTCATATTTGTAGGCGGTATTGCACCACCACCTAACGTTAATTTTGCCGCTAAATGCGGCATAGGCCACATTGTTGCCGTTGACTCTGTCGCCACCACATTAGTGACTGGCGCTGCTGCGCCAGCCAAACCTAACTGTGTCTCAACGCCAAACATCAAAGATAAACTAACATCATCCCGCTCAGATTTATTGTCTTGAATGTAGCGCTGCAACTTATGCAATTTAGACATATCCAGTGCTCTATTGCCCTTTTTCCACGCCACTATGTCTAAAAAGTATGGCTTGGCATTCTGCTCTTGTAATCGATACCAAGGGGTGATTTCACTGTCAAAATCCAGTGATGCCAGGGCCTTTTTAAGCCCCCCTCGTGTGCCCCCTAACCGCTTCACTTCCCAGGCTTGTGATACCAAATTTTGCTTTATATGAGGCTCATCATTTTCATCCCATACCGTGAGTTGTCGCTCCGCAGCCAAATAGGGCAGGTTCGCGTTTGACGTAGTTTTTCCATTGAGTAAATCAGGAAAGGGATGCTCAATCCCATTGAGTTGCCGAGCCAGCGCCAGCTCTAAACCACGCTCTAGGGCGCTGCGATTATCCGGCAGCACACTGTGCGTCTGTAATCCTTGAGGAAGCGCGCTTAATGCTTGGTCATCCACATTTTTTCTCCCTTTCATTCTGGTTAATCCATCTTTACGCTATTCAATCATCACTGAGCTTTCAGGCTAGTCATCACCGTTGTCAGCGATTCAATCTTCCCCGCTTTCAGCGATTCAATCTTCACCGCTTTCAGCGAAAACATGGATCTTCACCCCCGTTAAATAAGCCGCTTCACTAAAATTGCAGCGAAGTGGCTCTTTAGGGCTAATAATGTCGGCGCGATAAGCGCCAGTCGCGGCAAGGACTTCCTTGTAAATCATCGAAGGTTCAATATGGGCGCCCAATTGATGTTGCTTTTTACCATAATCTTGCAAGGCCTTAGTTGCAGCCACTTTGATAACATTCGCATCGGATCCTGAGTGAATATACAAGTCCAGTTCACATTGCCAGAGTTTAATACTTGGGGCTTTCACTGTGATCAAATCCGTTTCTTGAGCAATGTCATCACTTTCTAAATAGGCTTGGGTTTGAGCGATCAGCGCCTCACTCGGGATCCCTTCATCAAGGTGAGTCAAAATATAACAGTCCACAACGCCTGGACTCACTTGCCTTGCTTGCGCATCTTTAGTGAGACCCGCAAGAGCCGACTCGTCAAATTGGTAATCCACACGGACATGCCCTTTTTCAGGACTTGAAATGTCAATATTGGGTCTGGCCCCTAAGGTCATAGCATGAAAACGATATCCCGCTCGCGTGCCCGTGCTCGCTAGCGCATAAGCCGCCAAATAATAACGGTTCAGTAAGGACTCATTAGACTCCATGATAGGGTTTTCACCGCTGGCATCCCCAGTATCTAATACTAAGCGTTTGACGCCTAACTGGCTGGCAATGACATCGACGGCGTCATCATCTGTGGCGTACATGCCAAACATTTGCAGCGCCTGCTGATTAATTTGCCTGATGTGATTTTGCAACACGATAGTAAAAGCTTGCGTAAACTTAGTCAGAATTTCTGCTTCATTTTCTAGCGTTTGTTCAACTGCCGCCTCATTCTGAGGTGACGCTAAACGAATATGCGCAAGCACATCCTGTTTAATTTGCGCAAATAAGTCTTCAAAATCTGGCGTTGTTAATAACTCAGGTTTAGGTAAGGGGTTTTGGTGTGGAAACATTAACGGGAACCTCAAAATTAACATGGCGACCTTGCCATTGACCTTCAAAATAAAGATTTAAACCCTCTTTTCGCCGTTTAGCGACACAGCGACTGGGAATAAAATCACTTAAGCCATTGTTGCTATTGTAAAATGCCTCAATAGCAAAGGACTGCACTTTCACTAAAGTGCTAGGTGACATATTGGCACCCAACAACTCACGTATTCGGCTGCCAAACCCTGCTCGTTTCGCCCGTCCCGTTAACGGTGTGGTCATGACTTGAGTGACGCGACTGACAAATTGCTCAAAGCCATCAAGTTGCTGACCAGTTGCTCTGTCTATGCCTATCATAGAAGGCTCCTTTTTGATTTATTGCTGCTCAGTCGGTTTAGCCGTTGTCGTATCAACACCATCATCTTTATACGGGTGAGTATGGCCATTATAAATCCTTCGATCTTCAGCCATACTCTGCTTCTTATCAGTAATATCGGCGCCCGCCTTGATATGCTTCCCCACATCGAGGTTATTGATGATCTCTGCATCCTTTGATGCCTCAACTAAAGGAGTATCCAGTGTGATTTTCGCATCGGCTTTTAAGGTTAAGGTGCCTGCATTCATGTCCCATATTTGGCTACACTTGTTACCAAAGTGAGTGATCACTTGGGACTGAGCATTTCCCTCCAGTAGAAAGTCTTCTGATATCAACCCCACAAGGGCGATGTATTGCTGAGCCGAATAACCCGCGCCAAAATTTAATAGCAAGACTTGCTCGCCAACACTTGGACAACGATAATGGCTCACCTTGCCTGCAGCATGAGCAAACCATTTAATAAAAGGGGTGGTTAATGCGCCATGTTCCACTTTAATGAGCTTGTTATTCTCATGAATATCACTCACTCGACCTAAGCGGATCATAGATTGCATACGCCGCCTGACTTCTTCCGTTTCACTGCTAAGCTGTGATAATTGCGCTAAATAGGGGCGCAGCTGCTCCCGCACTAACGATTCGATAGCGTCACGCATAAAGATCCTTTCGATTGATTAAAAGATGGATAAAATGATTAATGAAAAAAGCGATTAAAAAGGTATGAATATATTTAAGTGTTACTCTCAATGTTACTCTCAATGTAATGTTACTCGCTGAACATGACTTACTCTGGGACCTCGGGCTTCGGGGTCTCAGGGCTTCGGGGCGTCACTAAAATGGTTCGGTATTCATCGGTGACATCTATATTCACCGGATTAGCCGCAACACGCATGCCTGCTCGTGCTTCTTCTGCTTGTTCTTGCTCGCCTAAATATAGCGTTTGCCGCCAGCTTAAGACTCTCACTATGACATCTTCATGAGTGGTGTCTTGATGAGTGCTTTCTTCATGAGTGCCTAAAGCAGATATATCCGCATTGACGTGTTCGTGATGACTCTGCTCCTGATCGATAGCATAAAAGCCACAACCACTGGTATTTAAGTATTTGGGCTTATCGATTTGTAGTGGATTAATGCCCCAAGTATTGTCATCAACAAAACGGGTTAATGCCGCTAATAGATTCAGGTTCATCAGCGCCGCTGTTGTGCTGGGAGTGATATTGTCAGCAGCCGTTTGCGGCACAGCGCAATGCAACTTGATATGATAACTATGACCATATAAACCATGACCATATAAACCTTGGCCACTTGATGCTTGCTCCACTTGCCATTCAAATTCGATAAAAATTGCCGCTAAGCTCAACGTACTATAGATTTGTGCTTGCCGCTCAGCACCTTGGTAGCTTTGCACTAACACCTCTTCCACTATACCTTGTGCTTTCCAATCCGCTAACTGTGCCTGCAGCGCTTGTTTTATGGCTTGATAAAACTCACTGGGTTTGCTCACAGAGAATCTGCTCTGCTCCATGTCGCCTCCGACTTTTAATTTTGTTTTATTATTTCACTGCGACGGACTGGAATGACAATCACTCATCCTCGCTATCATCCTGTAAACATTTTTGAAGACGTAACTTCAACCATTGCTTTTCCAATTCATGTTTTTCATTGTCGCGTTTATTCTGCCGAGCGCGATAGATCCAATTGGTTGTAAAGGTTGATGCCGCCAGAATAATGCCCAATAATAATGCCCAATCATTGACTGTTAATGCACTTCCTGCTGCTGTTGTCACCGAAGCGCTATAGGAGGCATGACTGAGCACTTTTTGAATACCCGTTTCCTCTAAGCTACTCATTCCCTCCCCACTCCTTTCTTTTTTCTTGTGCCATTTTTTTCATCAAATACCAGCTATCGATCCGCTGCCAATCGGCATTACAGCGGGTCAAACTGGCAATGAGTTTCATGGTATATTGGATCAAATCAGCATTGGTTTGCCTACTGATGACCTGTTTTCTTATGGGTGCTGTAATAGATGGTGATGTCATAGGTGCTTCTGCAGACGAAGTCGGCCACATTTTGAGTGAAGCCGTCTGTTCAATATGCTCATCAACCTTAAGTGTTTCAAACCGCAAGTGTTGACTTAACGCCTCATTGTTTGAAAATCGCGGGATCTGACACCTGACTATCATATTTTTGGGCGGTAAAACATACACGACTTGGCTGTAGGGCAGTGTTCGCACAGTCACTGGCGTACTCGAGCACCCGGCTAACATCCACAGGAACAGGCTCAGTCGCCCACACATTAGCCTCCCCATTATCAGCCTCCATTAAATTATCCAATAATTGCATTTGTTGATTAAGTTCACTTGATAGTGCTTTTTTAGCTTGGGCATTGGCTTTATTCAATTCTGCCAACAAGTTAAACTCATTCATCATTTGCCGTTGCTGATCATTTTGCGTGCGGATCACCCCTCTTAGGGTTTCCAGATCGGTTTGTAACATAGACTCTTGAAATGTCATGGTTTCAATCTGTGCTTTCGCCGCATCGAAGCGCAGTTGTAACACAGTGGCGTAACCCAAAACGCCCACTAACATAAGGGATAAGATCACTAAGCTATTTTGACTAAATAGGGCGAACATATGCTAAACTCCTTGTACAAAAAACAAATTCGGATTGCCTACGCCGCACTAATCCGGCCAATTTTTTACCCTCTGCATAAACCCAACGCTTAAGCTCTCGACAAGCCCCCAAACGATCGTCACTCAGCAACTTTTTACGTAATGTTGAACGCGTGAATGCCCCTATACCCACATTGTAAATAAAACTTAAATAAGCCATATGTTCTCCCTGAGACAAAGGAGGAGAAAGCGCCAATAGTCGCTCATTGTAGTAACTCAAATCTGTCGCTAATTGTTCTAAGCACTGGGCTTCAGTAAAGTCTTGACCTAATTTAAGTGCTTCATGAGTATGGCCGTAACAGCTCGTCACTATACCTATGGGATCAAGATAAGTGCCTAGCACTAACCCTTCATTTTCGGCCACTAACAGGCTACCAGATAAGGCAACAGCACTGGTGAGCCCTAAGGCCATTAATCGTTGAGAAATAGCCATATCGCCTCCTTATATCACCATTGGAGTAAATTGGATAAATGAGTTTGATGTTTTAAACAGGTTTAATAAGTAGATTCATAGGTGTATTCAACCTATGATTAAAATTGATATTCTTTATTTATTACAACAATAAATTTATTCCGCTTAATTTTAAATTATTTTATATATAAAATCTGACAGTAAAAAACTCAAAGGTAACTTTAATCCGTAATCATGAGTATCACCAGTATAGACATATTATCCATTTTTTTACTTTACTAAGCAGCCCTAATAATGTCCTTTTTTACCCATCAGCAACGGCTAATTGATTAATGATACCAATTGATTAATGATAAGAGATACATAAAAAATATAACCCTCATTCTCTACAGCAATGAACTAAAGATTATATTTAAATCCGTAATCATGAGTATCACCAGTATAGGTATATTATCCACTTTTTTACTTTACTAAGCAGCCCTAATAATGTCCTTTTTTACCCATCAGCAACCACTACTTGATTAATAATAAAAGACATATAAAAAATATGACCCTCATTCTCTACAGCAATGAACTAAAGATTATATTTTAATCCGTAATCATGAGTATCACCAGTATAGACATATTATCCATTTTTTTACTTTACTAAGCAGCCCTAATAATGTCCTTTTTATTAAAAAATCTAAACTTATACAATAAGTGCAATACTCATTTATAAAGTGAGCCTAATAAAACACATATAATAAAAAACATATAATAAAACACACTTTATAAAAAACATAAAATAAGCCACTTCTCATCAATATAGAAGTGGCTCGGTACAGTCATAGATTATTTATTCTGTTTAATGACATTTAAGTTTTTATCTTCAGGCTTATGTTATTTATTTAAAAAGAAGATAAGAATTCATGACAAATAATAATGCCAATGACAAAAGAAAGAGTCTAATCAAGTAAAGCTCCTTCGGCTCTTCTTAACCAATAAATATAAGATTTTCTCGACTCAAAGCCCAACAATGCCCAATCTTTCTTGCATATGTATTGCGCTCTCAATGCTCTGCGACACTCAAGGCTCAGCCTATCAATTAACCCATCATAAATTGCAACATGTTTTGGCGTCGCCATCTCATGAACATTAGCGCCATTTAAGCTTAAATGCGTCTCCCCTAACCTGTCGCACGCACTTCTTCGAGCAAATCCTCGCCCGTACTCTTGCGTTCTCCAATAACGGCCCCAGATCGACAATTCACGACGCAGTGTTTTCATGCTCATTGGTGCAAGGACATCAGTCGTTTCCATCAAACTATTTATTGCCATTGAATTTCTTCCTTTTTAAAACTTTATTGATACCCGTAACTGATAGATCACTCAGGTTATTCAGTGCTTCATTTTCATTTCATGGCTGTATATTTAGCATGCTTTTATGTTTGTCACCCTTAACAGTTAAACACATCATCAATTCACCCCGAGCTATTAACCACGAACGATTGACCTCACTCGGCTAAAATTACTTTAGTTAATTTTATTGAGTATAACTCACGGCTTTTTTAACCTCGGTTAATGGAATTCTAAATACTAGCTCACAAATCGCCGTTAAATCATCATAGGATACAGCTGTAGAGCCTCGCTCCCATCTTTGATAAGTTTTTGAATTAATACCATAAGTTTCAGCAACTTCAATCTGAGTTAATCCTCTTAACCTTCTACCGGTTTTCAAAATCTCAAATCCGCGTGCTTTCATGATTTGTCGCTCCATGTTTTCTCCCTGTCGTATTGACAATAAAATACTAATAGTAAATAAAATGACTTAAAAAGATCTTATTCTCATGCTAATTTTCATTTTTATAGTCAATAACTTCTAAAGAAACAGCATCAACTCCCCAAGATCGACTTCCCCATTTTAACCACTCAAGTTTACGTAAACGTTCATAGTCATCACGACAATCACTATCACAAAATCGTCGTGGAACATCGATACTTGCTAAACAAAAGTAACAATGTCCCGTTCCACACTCTATTACTTTGGTTAATTTTGACAAACTCGATTTTATTCGCCACTCGACTAATATCTGAGCATCATCTGCACCATCAGACATCACCTACCTCCACGAATGTCCTATTACACACTCTCCATTTGTATCCATATGGATAAACTAACTTTTATCAAGCCTCATTCTTAAATGATATTGTACTTTACACCACAAAATGGCATCTCTAATGCTTAATCTAAACAGGATTACCAGCACAGAGTTAACTTGAATATAACCATGATATAACTATAGTTAACAAAAAGCAATAACCAAAGTTAGTTGAATTTTATAACTATGGTAATATAATGACCCCATGAACATACTTGCAAACAACATTAAAATCAGGCTTAAAGCAGTTGGCCTCACTCAAAAAGAATTGGCCGATAGAGCCAACATCTCTCAAGTCATGGTGCACAAATTAGTGTCGGGTAAGACAACATCGACCTCAAAAATCATGGCGTTAGCAAAAGCCCTGAACTGCTCACCTGACTGGTTAATGTATGGGGATAAAGCCAATAAAGACACAAATACTGATGCTGAATGGGTAGGATCCATTGAGCCTTGGGGTGATGACACTATTTTAAGCAAGGATGAATTAGAAGTGCCTTTCTTTACAGAAGTCGAACTTGCCGCCGGTGATGGCGCAATTGCAATAAGCGAAAATCATGGCCCTAAACTACGTTTTGCGAAATCCACATTAAGGCGGCAAGGTGTAGAAGCGGCACACGCTGCTTGCGTTAAAGTCAATGGCAATAGTATGGAGCCCGTATTGCCCACAGGTTCTACTGTGGGTATCGACACAGCAAAAAAAGACATTATTGATGGAAAAATGTATGCCATCAATCATGATGGTATGTTGCGGGTTAAATTAGTTTACCAACTTCCCGGTGGCGGGATCCGTCTTCGCAGCTATAACAGTGATGAATACCCAGATGAACATTACGACAAACAGCAAGCCAGCTTAATTCAACTCATCGGTAGAGTGTTTTGGTATTCAGTGTTATTGTGATCACCTTGACTTATTCATATTTTATAAAAAATACAAAA